>JBAYFD010000207.1:0-3348 GCA_041667365.1 Fibrobacteraceae bacterium
GTCTTCTCGTTCTTGCCCGGGAGGATGTCCCACTTGTTGAGCAGGATGATGAGTCCCTTGCCCGCCTTGCGGATGTCCGAGATGATGCGGAAGTCCTGCACTTCAAAGGCGCGCGTGACGTCGATGATGAGGAGGCACAGGTCGGAGCGACGGATGCTTTCCTGCGTGCGCATATTGCTGAAAATTTCAACTTCGTCATCGATCCTCGCCTTTTTGCGGAGACCGGCTGTGTCCGTCACCACGAAGGGGACGCCGTCCACGGAGAAGGAGCAGTCGATGGAATCGCGGGTAGTGCCCGGGATGTCGGAGACAACGACGCGGTCCTCGCCGAGGAGCCTGTTCAGAAGCGTGCTCTTGCCCACGTTCGGGCGGCCAAGAATCGCGAAGCGTATAGGACGGATGCCCGCGGTCTTGCCGCGCTCCGCAGTCGCCTTCGGGAGAAGGTTCACCACTTCGTCGAGGAGTGAAAGGCAGGCATAGCCCGTGAGCGCGCTGATCGTGCGCGGCTGGCCCAGCCCGAGGGAAAGGAATTCCCAGCTCTCGGAGCGCTCCTCGGGAGTCTCGCTCTTGTTCGCGACGAGAATCACCTGCTTGTCGAGGCGCTTCACCATGCGCGCGAACTGAAGGTCCAGATCCGTGACGCCCACGCGGACATCCACCATGAAAAGCACAAGATCCGCATCGTTCATCGCGGTGAAAATCTGTTTGCGCACGCTGTCCGCGAGCACGTCGATCGTGTCATCGGGCAGGAATCCGCCCGTGTCCACGATGGAAAACTGATAGCCGTTGTAAATCGCCGTCTGATAATGGCGGTCACGCGTCACGCCGTCGCGGTCGGAAACCACCGCGGCACGGTGGCCGAGAATACGGTTGAAAAGCGAGGACTTGCCCACATTCGGGCGTCCGACGATACAGACTACGGGTAGATTATTCACGGCCCAAATATAATCAAAAGCAACAAGTTTGTTGGGCGGGGTCCGTCACTTAACAGTCAGTCTAATGACAGGAGCCCAGATTAGACTTGTCACCGTCTTGCCCGAGGTGGACGTAATCTGAAATGTTTCATTCGGATAATTGAATGCGAGGGAATCCCCTACGACCGGAGCCACAGTCGCAGCACAGGCCGCGTCCGCGCAAAGGCTTCCCATAAATGTGTAGAGATAGCCATTAGCTACTTTTTTCACATAAGAAAAATCAGATACTTTATACGCAAGAGTATCCATAACGCCGGTCGATGTCTTGCGGATGTCAAGAATCGGGAAGTACGTGGAAGACGCTCCGCTGTTTAGAAGAGCCGCAACAGAAGCAGCGCTCAGTTGCGTATTCGTGACCAGATAAGTTCTGAAAGAGCCGTCGCTGTTTTTCACCAATTCCGCATACAGAATCAACGGTTCGCCGAACATCGGCGCGGCCATGTCGGCGAGGGACGTGCGGATGTAAAAATCGGAGCCGTCGGTCTGGCGGTCCGCATAAAAGAAGTGCAGGTAGTGCCAGGAGTTGTCCTTCCATACGCCGCCGGCGCAGCGCCTGTCCGCTTCCGCAGTCGCGGCAAGGGGGCCTTCCGCGCAGCCGTGCCCGTTATCGGCGAGAGTCTTGACGTTCACCTTGCCCGGAACGGGAAGGTGCGTGCCGCCGAGATCCACGGCGAGGACGCCGTCCACATAGATCCACATATCATCATCGCCCGCGAAGTCGAAGACTTCGCCGCCGGTCGTCTGATTCACGGCATGGTACTTGAACTTGGCAAAGCCCATCATCGTGAAGTTGTAGTTGCGGAGGTGCTGCAGGCCAAGCGCGCCACTCGCACCGGCTGCGGCCTGAGCCGCACCGGAATTGCGGGGACCGCCGTTTCCAAGCCACAGCTGGCAAAGCGAATATGTACTCTGTCCCAGATAATCCGTCTGTGCATTCGCATACTCATACGCATAAGGCGGACAGTAGATCGAGAGGCTCTGCGGACCCCATTGCATGCTTTCCGTGCCCGTTTTATAACCGACGCGGGCGCTTGTAGCAGGATCAATGGAATCCAGCGGGAAATAGCCGCCGTTACTGTAGTTGTAATTCAGTTCGTAATAGCCGGTCTGCCCCGTGACGGCAGGAATGTCCAGCGTAGTTTCCATACGCATATTGACGCCGGGAACATCCTCGAACCACTGGGCGAAATTGGAGTTATCGCATTCCTCGGCGGCCTTCGCGATATGCACTCCGTTCAGAAAATCGCCCGTCGCCATATTGTCGAACGTAAGATACTTCTGAACCATGCCCGGGGTGAAAATAGCCGGCTGTGCCCAGTCGATGCCGGACGGGCAGGTGCTGTTGTCACCGCTGTTAAAAGCGCCGGCCGTTTTATTGGAATAGCCGCGGTACGTAATGGAACGTCCGTAAGCATCCGTCAACGTAGTATTGCATCCGCCGTACATCAGAGTATCAGTCGTGTAGCCGACCTGCAGGTAACTCGGCAAGTAAGCGTTCGTGCCCATCGGGTTGCCGTTCACATCGATGCCCATGCCATTCTTGTAACCGGCGGCCGCGGAAACCTTGTTGCCGCAGGTGACGTGATATGCGGCAAGGCCGGCCCAGGTGGCGTCATAGCCGGCATCCCCGAACGAAGTAATTTCGCTGGCGTGATCCACCGATTCCTCAGAAAAGTTTTCAAAATCGGAATGACCCGGCTGAAAGTCGCGGATGACGACATCCAATGATGCGACGCTCCCTCTTCCGCTTACATTTACAGAAGCGGACGTATAGCTAGTATCGACGACAAAATCACTTCCGTCATTAGCGCTATTATCATTTTCACTGGACGCACTATAATTATTCGCACCCGGATCCGTGGAATTATCACGTTCGGAGCAAGCCATGAGAAATAAGCCCATCATTGTAAATACAGCCGCGAATTTATTAGAAATCATGATTGAATTCCGTTAAATGGTCCAAGAATATGATTGATTATTCACTCCCCAAATATAAACAAAAGCGGCACGGGGCACACCTCATTGGCCGAGAAAACCTTATTACAACAAATTAGATTTTCAAGTATAAACTAACTAAAGGCGGTATGTCCGGTAATTATCTCACGCAGCGCACCGAAGATCCGTAGCCCTTATAATCCTCATCCGGGTGATACGTCCTGCTGAAGCGCAGAATTCCCGTGGGGGCGTCGTAAGCGACATATTCCGTCATCGTCCAGAAATAGGCATAGCCGGAAGCGCCGCTGAACGTTCCGTTATTCAAACGGTACCCCGTCGGAGGGGCAGGGAACTTCGCGCGGAGGGAGTCGTCGATCGTAGCGGCAGCGGAAAGCGCCCCCCATTCTTCATCCGTTGGCAGCCGCCACCCGGCAGGGCA
>JBAYFD010000208.1:0-3319 GCA_041667365.1 Fibrobacteraceae bacterium
GCCCGCACGCCGCTCTCCGCATCGCTGGAAAGGCTCTTTTCGCTCCCGTGGAACAAAGGCGTCGGCTACGAAACGCCCGGGAGCTTCGGATCGTTTTCAAACGACACCGGGCTCGGATGCGTCACGCTCGAACTTCCGCGCGAATCTCCGGAAGCGCTTTCCCGTTTTGCGGAACCTTTTGCGGAATTCCTCGCCGCTTATGGCGGGGACGGCAAATAAAAAGGGCGCCCTGCGGCGCCCGTCAAATCAGGCGTTCCTTTACTTCTTCGCCTCTTCCGCTTCTTCCGCGGCTTTTTTCCCTTCTTCGAGGATCGCCGCCCGTTTTAAGAAGCCGTACCCGAAACCGATCACGATGTAGCCTGCCATCAGCAGGAGCATATATTCGCAGGTGAACGGCACTTTCGGCGCGATGAACATGAAGCCGGCGATGTACACGGCGATGATGTTCACGACCTGGAACGCATTGATGATCTTGTTCTTGCGGATCTGGAGTTTCGGGAGGAAGAACGGACTCACCATCAGGATCCCGGAGAGGAGCATCATGACGAGCGGAATGTACATCATTTTTGGATTCATCGTGGTGAAAAGGCCATTATCCGCCATCCAGGTGAGGAACACGACATTCAGGCCGCCGGCGAACGTGCTCGGAAGGCCGCTGAAAAATTCGTGGTACATATCGGAGTCCATCGCGTTGTATTTTGCGAGGCGCATTGCGGCGCAAAGGACGTAAACGGAAAACACGACCATCACGAGGCTCAGATTGTCGGAAAGCCATTGGGGGGCGCAAACCTTATAGTGGAAAAACAGGGCGAACGCCGGAGCGAGGCCGAATGCGACGAGGTCCGCGAGACTGTCGAACTGAGCGCCGAATTCAGAACTTGCGTCCACGAGGCGTGCGGCGAAGCCGTCGAGTTTATCGAGCAGAACGCAGAGAATGGTGAAATAAGCGCTCATCCGGAACGGGTCTTTGGCGGAGCCGCTGAAAATACCGGCGGCCCAGCAGATGGAAAAGGTTCCGAGAAGGAAACTCATGCTGGTGAATGCGTTAGGCAGTATGAAGCGAGTTTTTCTCATTGCAAAAATCTCCGTAAAGGTGAACGAAATCTAGTAAAAAGCCCGTTTTGGACGGGCTTTAAGGCAGGAAATGGTGTTGTTTTATTTAGCAGGCTTGATTTCCCAGAGCGCCTTGACGCCCGCGGCTGTGAGGCTTTGGGGCGGCGCATACGGATTTTCTTCTGTCGGGAAATTCGTCCAGTGCTTATCCGAGAATTGATAATATTGACTTGGACGGTACATCAACGGAAGGACTGGAATTTCCTGCATGAAAATACGGTTCAGTGAACGATAGGCGTTCTTGAGCGCCGCTTCATCAGTAAGCGTCGGGATGAGATCAAGCAGCCTGTCCGCTTCCTCGTTCTTGAATCGGCCCTGATTGACGAACGCTTCTTCGCCGACAGGCTTGAAGTTGCGGCCGTTCATCACCTGATCGAAGCGGAACCACGGGGTGGCCGCGGAAAGGTCCGCGGTCTGTGTTTTCATCGCGAGGTCGAACGTCCCGAAGCGGAGATCCTTTTCCCAGATGCCGTAGTCCACGAACTTCTGGTTCGCGTTGATGCCGATGTCCTTGAAGGATTCCACGACGACCTTGATCGCGTCTTCCCAGTCAGTCCAGCCTTGCGGACATTCGATATTCAGCGGACGGACGGGGACGCCGTTCTTGCCGATCAGATGTCCCTGCTTGTCCCAGGAATATCCGGCGGAGGAGAGAATCTGCTTCGCTTTCGCTATATCGTAGGAATATCCGAACGCTGCTGCGTCTTCTTTGCTGAAGTATTTTTCTTCCTGGCCGAAGGGGAGGATGAAGCCCGGTTCGAGCTTGGTCGTATAATTGGAGGCGGCGCGTTCCTTGATCTTGTCGAAGTTCACGGAGTGCGCGAGCGCCCGGCGGAAAGCGACGTCATTGAACGGAGGAACCGTGGTCGCGATGAAGAGGGTCGGGATGGATGCCATCAGATGGTACGGTTCCTTCTCGCTCCAGGCGCGGATTCCGTCGCGGGACTTTTCCCAGATTCTGGGAAGGAACACCGAGGAAATGTCCAGGTTGCCCTTCGTCATTGCGCTGTTGAAATGGTTGTTGCCCGTGTAAAGGGAGTGGATGATGTATTTGGGAGCCGGCGCTTTTCCGCCGTGGCGGTAATTGCCCCAGTAATTGTCATTCCGTTTCAGGACGATCTTGTCCGGGAAATAGGCCTCGAGATTGTACGGCCCGGAGACGATGGGGACGGAATCGTTCTTGAATGAGAGGACGTCGGCATAATTGTAGCCGTTTTTGCCTTTTGCCGCGTCGGCGAGGGGTTTGAACACTTTTTTGGGAAGGATCGATGTCTCGGCGAGGAGGTTCAGAAGCACCAGCGGGTTCTTGTTCGTCTTTTTCATATAGAACGAAATGGAATTTCCCCGGGCCTTGATCGTCTCGATGTAATCCCAGTCCGCATGGCGCGGCGTGGGAAGGATGGAATCCAGATGGAATGTGTAAAGGACGTCTTCTGCCGTGACGGGGGTGCCGTCGCTCCACTTCGCCTTCTCGTCCAGGATCACGGTGACGTCGCTGTCGCTCTTCATGTATGATTTCGCGAGCATCGGCTCAAGTTCCCCGGACAGCATATTATAGGTGAGAAGCGATTCGTACATCAAACGGATATTGCCGTCGATGGGGAAGTTGGGGTCCCCGTCAAGCGGATTGAATGTCGTGGGAGGGGCCCAGTCGAAACCACCCACATAGAGCGTTTCCGCACGCGGAAATTTACTGACGGAAATGTCGCCTTTGTCGGAATCCTTATCTCCGCATCCCATATACCCCAAACTGCACAAAGCAATTCCAAGAATGAGAATCCGGCGAATTTTTTGTACGGGCATTTTGACTCCAACCTAAAAAACAAGGAAAAATGTGCCTTTGTTTCTGAAAGTAATTTACTTTAAAATAAAGTTATTTATTTCAAAAAAGTGACCTTTTTTGTAAAAAGAAAGATAAAAGAAAGAAATTTTACATCGGAAACGCGTAAAGAAGGCGCGTCGGCGAGACATAGAATAGAATTCCATTTAATATGAAGGGAGTACCCGCGCCGCCGGGCGATGATATTCGTTTTTCCGCCTTGCCCGTCGCGAGGGATATTCCGGCGATTTCATTTCCCTGGTCTATCCAGGCGAAGGAATGGCTCACGACAGGGCTCACGAAAATGGAGTTCTTTCCCGCGTAGGTCCATACCGGGTCGTCCGCTCCGGGGCGGAACAGCGCGATCTGCTGATTGGATAATCCGGC
>JBAYFD010000209.1:0-3309 GCA_041667365.1 Fibrobacteraceae bacterium
GGTTCTTGACAATTTGACGGCTTCGCCGTCCGTGGCCGCGGCTCGGCAATAAAATCAAGCGAGCTTGATTTTGCAGCACTCGCCTTGCACGCTTTTCATTTCACCAAAGCAATTTTTAGAGGTGCCCTTACTTCAGAATGAATTGCCACGGGTGCGGAGCACCCTCGCAATGACAGACAAAAGTTCTGACAAGGAATCGTCTAAAAATTGCGGCGGAACTTGCGGAGGCCCGCCCACGCGCACAGCGCAAGGAATACAAGCACTCCTAGCGGGAGCAACGCCGGTAATAGATTCGATGCGAAATAGCGGGCACTTCCCCACTGCGCAAAAAGAATCAGCGGAAGCACCAGGAACAGCGACACCTGCGTCGCGGAGCGCACCGTCTTCGCGGAAAGGGAAACGAGGAGAGACAGTCCCGTCATCCACAGCGCAAAGGAGACGCTCGCAAGCGACGCTTTCCAGAAAAGCCCAAACGTCACCTGCGGAAACAGGAGGGCATAAGCGCATTGCGCACAAAGTGCAAATATCACGGGAAATGGAAGAACTGCGAAAAACTTGCCCCAGAAAAGATCCGCGGGGCGCACCGGCGAAAGGCAGAGAAGTTCCAGCGAACCGCGTTCGCGCTCCCCGGCGAAGCTATCCGCGGCGAGCGGAGAACTCATCGGCGCCATCAGGATTCCGGTGAGGAGGAGCATCTGCCCCGTGAGCTCCGCGTTCAGCGGAAACGAAAGGAGAATCGCCTGCGAAGCGAACAACAGCGCGGGCGGCAGGAAGAACGGTATCCAGAAACGGGGTTCCCTTGCGAAGAGCAACAGTTCGTGGCGCATCACATGGAGGATCATCTTGCGCCTCCGAACGTTTCGCGGTAGAGCTGCGCAAGCGTCCCGCGGCGGACATTCACGGAAATGACAGGGACGCCGCCGGCGACGAGCGCCGCGACAAGACGGGGATTCTGCGACTCGGGGGAATCCGTGACATAACTGATTCCATGTTCCGTGAGCCGCACGCTCGGCGAAATATTCCGGAGCGAATCGGACACGGATCCGGGAACCGCCGCACCGAGTTCCATCTCAACTGCCGCAGGGCCTGATGAAAAATTTTTCACGGCACCTGCGCGAAAAATTTTCCCGGCGCCGATCATCGCATAATCCGTCGCAAGTTCATCCATCTCCGCCAGGACGTGCGAACAAAGTATCACGGTCACGCCTTCGTTCTTGTGCAATTCCCGGAGAAAATTCCATACAAGTTCACGGGCGAGCGGATCGAGATTCGCCACCGGTTCGTCCAGAATCAGAAGTTCCGGCCTGTGCAGGAGCGCACGGGCGATCTGCACCTTTTGCTTATTGCCTAAGGAAAGCGCGGCAAGGCGGGTGCAGACATCCGGAAGTTCAAAGGACACAGCGAGTTCCGCGATACGCCTACGTATATTTTTTACTTCATAGAACCCGGCGAAATACAGCAGATATTCTTCGATGGAAAGTTTCGGATAGACTCCGGGATTTTCAAGGAGCACTCCGTAATGATGCGCGTCCAGAACTCCGCGCGCATCCTTCCACTGTTCCGGCACGGCGATGTTCCCGGACTCTGGAAGGAACCTTCCGCAAAGCAGCCGGAGAAGCGTCGTTTTTCCGGCGCCGTTCGGACCGAGCAAAGCAAAAAGCGAACCCCGGGGCACAGAGAAGCAAACATCCGAAAGCGCAGGCGCATGGGAATGCGGGTAGCGATAGTTCACGGAATTAAAACGGACACATTCTGGCACTTCTGGAATATAGCAAAGAGCGGACATCGTGAAAGTTTTTGAAATTTTTTAGACAGTTTACTGAAAAGCAACTTATTTTTATGAGACAAGAGGACATCCATGCTCAATAATAAACCGGAAACACTACCGATTTCCCGCTCGGAATTTCAGGCGCTTGACCTATTCTGCAATGTTTCTTTTGAAAGCGTCGCCGGCTATTTATTGAATTGCCCCATCATAAACGTCAAACCACTGGACGTCCTGATCTGCCCGAAAACTAAATCGCGCAAAGTGTTCATCCTGATCGATGGCCTCCTGGAAGTCCGGATGAACGGCGCGGACGGACTATACCTTGATGATGTCACCCCCGGCTTCAGCGTCGGCGAAATGTCCGTATTCGACAATGCATGTCCAAGCGCCTGGGTCATCGCGAAAAAGCCGAGCCGCCTCCTCGCGATAGACGCGGCGACGGCCCTCCAGATGCTCAACGTTTCGAACGAGCTGTGCCTCAACTTTATGCACATCCTGAGCCAACGCGTGCGTTACAGCAACAAAATCGTTTTCGCGGACCAACACAATCTGCACTGCATGGAAGAAAATGCCATGGTGGATACACTCACCGGTCTCCATAACCGCCGCTGGCTCGAGGACATGTACACGCGCGAAATCCAGCGCAGCAACGCCGGGGATTTCAAGCTCGCCGCCTACATGCTCGACATCGATCATTTCAAGGACATCAACGACACCTACGGGCACTTCGCCGGAGACCAGGTTCTCATCGGCCTTGCGCGCACACTCATAGAATGCCTGCGTCCCTCCGATATGCCGGTGCGCTTCGGCGGCGAGGAGTTCTCCGTATTCCTTCCCGGCACGGCCCCCAAGGACGCGGCGAAAATCGCGGAACGGATCCGTGCCGCCGTCGAAAAGCACAGATTTCAGCTGCAGGATGGAACGGTAATCACGGTGACGGTGAGCGTCGGCTATGCGGAACGGGACGCCGGCGATTCCGTGCAGTCCCTGCTTGACAAAGCGGACAAGGCACTTTACGCGGCGAAGAACACAGGCCGGAACCGCGCCTGCATGTATCAGCCGAGCGCCGGGGAACTGGAAGGGAAATAACTTATATCCCGCAATTACGCGCGGGCTTTTAATTTATCTGCAACGGATTTTGCGAAATCTCCGAGGGATGGATCCCGCGCGCCCATCAGAAGGATGGTATCTCCGGGACTTGCGAGTTCCACCATCTTCGCTGCGCACGCATCCCGATCCTCAATGTAATGGGCGTCCGCGCCGAGTTTCAGAAGATCGTTTGCAAGGTCACCCGCGGAAATATCCCGTGTCACGGTCCCGCCCGCGTAATAGATTTCACTGAACAGAATGCAGTCGTTCTTGCACGCCCCCTTCGCGGGATGAAGCACATTTTTAATCGCAAGCACAAGGTCATTGCGCAAAAAGCGCGTGGGTCCGAATCCGTGCGGCTGGAACCAGGCGATGACGCGGCCCTTAGTGAAGCCCTGGATGCCCGCGATGGACGCAGCGATCTTCGCCGGATTGTGCGCGAAATCGTCCAC
>JBAYFD010000210.1:0-3255 GCA_041667365.1 Fibrobacteraceae bacterium
ATCAACGGCGGCATGGTGGACTGCGTGCTCCTCGAGTATGCGGGCAAGGACCGCCTCAAGTTCCCCGTATCCGATCTGCAGAAGATTGAAAAAATGCAGGTGGAGGACGAACAGACCCCCGCTTTGAACAAACTCGGCAATAAGAGCTGGGAAACGCTCAAGGCGCGCATCAAGCAGAAGGTCGTGCAAATTGCCCGCGAGCTCGTTGAACTTTATGCTAAACGTTCCCTCGTGGAGGGCTATGCTTTTCCACCGGATTCCAGGATGCAGCAGGAATTCGAGGACGCATTCGAGTACGACCCGACTCCGGATCAGCTCAGTGCGATCGCGGACATTAAACGGGATATGGAAAGCAAGCGCCCGATGGATCGCCTGATCTGTGGCGACGTGGGATTCGGAAAGACTGAAGTCGCCATGCGCGCCGCTTTCAAATGCATCCTTTCGAAGCGTCAGGTCGCGGTGCTGGTGCCGACGACGATTCTCGCGGCCCAGCATTACGAAACGTTTCAGGACAGATTCTCCGCATTTCCTGTGAATATCGCGCTTGTAAATCGTTACCGCACTGCGGCGGAAAAGCGACAGGTCTTCAAGGATCTTTCCGAAGGCAAAATCGATATCGTGATAGGTACGCACGCGCTCCTTTCGGACAAGGATCACTTCAAGGATCTCGGACTCCTCGTCATCGACGAGGAACAGAAATTTGGGGTGAAGCAGAAGGAACATCTGCGCGAGCTCCGGCTCACCGTGGATACCCTGAGCATGAGCGCGACGCCTATTCCGCGCTCGCTTCACCTTTCGATGACG
Source organism: Fibrobacteraceae bacterium (assembly GCA_041667365.1). GTDB lineage: Bacteria > Fibrobacterota > Fibrobacteria > Fibrobacterales > Fibrobacteraceae > JBAYFD01. The sequence continues at coordinate 805 of JBAYFD010000210.1, forward strand.
GGCGTGCGTGACATCTCCCTCATCAACACGCCGCCGATGAACCGTCTTCCCGTCGAAACGGTCCGCTTGAAGCGCAATGATGCGGTGCTTGCTCAGGCAGTGAAGGATGAACTTGCGCGCGGCGGTCAGGTGTTCGTCGTAAACGATCGCGTACAAAGTATTGAAAAACTCGCGGAAGATGTCGAGGAGTGGGATCCGTCCGCCCGCGTCGCCGTCGCTCACGGACAGATGAACGACAAGGATCTCGAACGCGTGATGGAAGCGTTCCTCGCGAAGGAATTCGATGTGCTGGTGAGCACGAGCATCATCGAATCCGGCCTGGACGTCCCGAACGCGAATACGATCATCATCAATAACGCGCACCATTTCGGCATCAGTCAGCTTTACCAGATGCGGGGCCGCGTCGGGCGTTCGGACGTGCTTGCGCACGCATACCTCGTGATTCCCAGGGATGTGGAAATCTCCGCGGACTCCGCGAAACGCCTCCAGGCGCTCGAACAGTTCACGGACCTCGGCAGCGGTTATCAACTCGCGATGCGCGACCTCGAAATCCGCGGCGCGGGCAACCTACTCGGTTCCGAGCAGCACGGGTTCATCGCGGAAGTCGGGTTTGAAACTTATGTGCGCCTCGTGCGCGAAGCGGTGGAAGCCTTGCGCGGCGGCTCGGAGGAAAAGACCATTCAGACGCGCGTAGAACTCGGCATCGATGCCTATCTCCCCGAAGACTGGATCGAGGACGGACTTTCCCGCATCTCGATTTACCAGCGCATCGCCCGCGCGGCGTCCCCTGCGGAACTGGGGCAGATCCGCGGAGAAATGGAGGATCGCTTCGGGCCCTTGCCGGACCCGGCGGAGCGCCTTCTGCTCGTCACGGAAGTCGCACTCATCGCGGGTTCCCTGCGCATTCAAGGCATTCAGCAGTACCGTGGCATGATGGCGATGACCTTCGTCGAATTTCCGCCTCCCGATCCGCGGATGCTCGCTGAAATTTCCGCGCTCTGCCCCTATTCCATGCGCTACCTCGGAAGTTCTCCGCTCCAGGCCGTCGTCGAAATCGGCGCAGGGAAGCCGGAAGAACAGGCGATGCGCGTGCTCCAGGTTTTCCGTGCGTTTGCGACCCGCAAGGGGCAAGTCGCGCAACCTGCGACGGCGGCACAACAGCCGTCCTCCCCCGTCGAGGCTCGCGCTGATGCCGCTCTGAAAAAGCTGAAGGACAAGTCCCGTTAGTCTAAAATTGTCAATAGAACTTGCGGTATGAAACAGGCACGTTTTTTGCATTAAAAGAGGTATGACCATGACTTTGATGACAAATTTGCAATGCGGTTCTGCTCGCCGCGAAGGGCATTTTGATGAATCCTGCACACAGAATGGCGAATTTCGCAAGAATTTCGAACCGTTCGGGGGTTACCTGAATTCCCTCTCGGCAGTGGAGTTTCAACGTCGGATATTACAAATTCGTCATAATCGCGCATCGGATCGTCTCCCGCTCGATCCCGTGCCCGTATTTTACAATGCAGAAGACTGGAGTGTGCTCTCCAAGGGGATAACCCAGCGCGCCCGGCTCTGGAACGCCCTCTTGCAGGACATCTACGGACCGCAGAACGTGATCTCCAAGGGTATTTTGCCACAATCACTCGTTTTTGGAAATCCTCGTTTTTTAAAGTCCCTGTGGAAAGCGCAGGGTGAGTTTTCCCGCTATGTGTACCTTTCCGCGGCGGATGTCTTCCGCGCGCCTTCCGGCGAGTTTTATGTGAAGTCCGACTTCTTGCAGGCGCCGCCTCGCATCGGGAGCGCTTTGGAGAACCGCCTTGCGATGGTGCGTGCCTTCCCTGAAATTTTCAAGGATATGAAAACGGACCGAGTGGCGCTTTTTTTCAAGGGTTTTCGCGACGCTCTTCTGCATACGACACCGGTGAAAAATCCGCGTATCGTCCTCATCTCGCAGGGAACGGGAAAACTGCGCGATGAAGATGCGGAACTTGCGCGTTATCTGAGCTATCCCCTCGTGGAGACGGAAGACCTGACGGTCCGCGGCGGCGTTCTGTATTTGAAAACGCTTGCGGGGCTTGCCCGCGTCGATGTCTTGTTCCGCAGGCTGGAAGATGACTTCTGCGATCCCTTGGAACTTTCGGTTCGTGGCGGCGAAGGAACATCGGGCCTCGTTTCCGCGGTATTCGGCGGAGGAGTGTGCGTGGCGAATGCGCTCGGCTCGGGAGCCGTGGAAGCGGCAGGGTTCCGCCTGTACCTGCCGGAACTCTGCAATTTTTTACTGCACGAGGAACTTTTGCTTCCGTCGCCACCGGCGCTGCTTTTGACAGATAAGAAGAACTTGGATGAAGTACTCGCTTCTCCTGAAGGCTTCACGTTCAGTCCGTTCCTCGGCGTGGCCGGTGATGAGGCGCGTTCCGGGCGGAATCTGACACCCGCGATGAAGCTTTCCTTTATGCGGGA
>JBAYFD010000211.1:0-3232 GCA_041667365.1 Fibrobacteraceae bacterium
CTCACCGCGGACGCGCACGTCGCCGGTTTTTACAAGCCCGACGATAAAAAGGTCGGCTGGTGGGACGCGCTCATCGGCAAAGGCAAGGCGATCGACACGGACCGGCTCTTCGTCGTATGCAGCAATATCCTCGGCGGCTGCAAGGGCACCACGGGCCCCGCAAGCAAAGATCCGCGCACGGGAAAGCCCTACGGCTCGCACTTTCCGAAAATCACGATCGGCGACATGGTGCATGCGCAGAAGGCGCTCGCGGACAACCTCGGGATCAGGCATCTGTATTGCGTGATCGGCGGTTCCATGGGCGGATTCCAGGCGATGAAATGGGCCATCTACTACCCCGGTTTCACCGACCGCTGCATCATCATCGCCAGTTCCTCGCGCTTCTCCAGCCAGGCGCTCGGCTTTGAAATCGTCGGGCGCGACATCATCACGCAGGACCCGGACTATAACGGCGGCGACTACTACGACGGAAAAATTCCCGCGGCGGGGCTCGCGAACGCGCGCAAGCTCGCGCACATCACCTACCTCTCCGCGGTCGGCATGGAAAAGAAATTCCGGCGCGCCGAAGACAAGGAACAGCACAGCCACGCGACCGTCGCCTACCGCACGCCCTTCGACATGGACATTCCACTCGAAAGCTACCTGCGCTACCAGGGCGCGAAATTCGTGAGCCGCTTCGATGCGAACAGCTACCTGCACGTCTCCCGCGCGACGGACACGTTCGACCTCGAAACGGAATACGGCTCGCTTGAAAATGCGTTCAAGAACGTGAAAGCGGAAGTTCTGAACGTGAACCTCAGCACGGACTGGCTATTCCCGCCGCACGAATCGCGCAAGATCACGAACGCCCTTCTCAACACGGGCAAGACGGTCACGAGCCTCGAGCTCGACACGGCGTTCGGGCACGACGGATTCCTCATCGAAGTCGGGAGCCTCGGAAAATCCGTGGGCAGGTTCCTCAACACGCAGTTCACGCGCGAAACGGCGTCCGAGAAGGTCGTCACCGCGTTCCGCGACAAGGAAGACTACGGAATTCTAGACAAAGTAATTCCAGAGAAGGCGCGCGTCCTCGACCTCGGCTGCGGCGACGGCACTCTCATCGCGACGCTCAGGAAGCACAAGAACATCACAGGCGTGGGCATCGAAAAGAACGAGACGAGCATCCTCGACTGCCTTGAAAAAGGCGTGCCCGTGCTCCAGAAAGACCTCGACGGCGGCCTCGCGGACATCGCGAGCGACAGTTTCGACGTGGCGATACTCAACCGCACGCTCCAGGAAATCCGCGAGCCCGTGGAACTTCTGCGCCAGATTCTGCGCGTCGCAAAACGCGTCGTCATCACTTTCCCGAATTTCGGGCACTGGACGGTCCTCGCGGGACTTCTCCTCCGCAAGCGCATGCCGAAATCCGACGAACTCCCCTACGAATGGTACAACACACCGAACATTCATTTGTTCACCATACGCGATTTCACGGCGCTCTGTAAGGAAGAGAACCTGAAAATCGAGCGCCGCGTCATCATGAACGACAAACTTTCAAGCAAAATTCTCACGGGAATCGGATTCGAGACCCTTGGCGCGGAACGCGTCATCGCCGTCGTCTCCAAAAACAGCTAAAATTGGAATCACTATGTCCGTACTTTCAATGACCGGTTATGGCAAGAGCGAAACGCAGTTCGGCGGCGCTCCCTGCACCATCGAAATCCGCACCGTGAACAGCCGCTTTCTGGAATTCGCGCTGCATTTGCCCGCGAGCCTTTCCCAGATGGAATTTCCCATCAAGGAAGCGATCAAGAGCCGTCTTTCCCGCGGTTCCGTGAGCCTGACGATCACCCTCGGCGAGGGCGAAGCGACGACCATTCCCACGGGATTTTCCGAAAAGGCCGTGGAAGCCTACCTCAAGATAACGAACGGACTTAAGTCCAAGTACAAACTTGCTGGCGAAGTGAGTTTACAGGAGCTCATCAACGAGCCCGGCGTCCTCCAGTACGGAAACGCGGCGAGCATCGAAGAACTCGAAGCGCACGTGATGAAGGAACTCGGCAAGGCGCTTGACGGGCTTGTCAAAATGCGCGAAAAGGAAGGGAAGAACCTCGCTCAGGATCTCGCGACCCGCGTACACGCGATGGATGAGATCCTCGACAAAATCAAAGTTCTCGACCCGCACCGCATCACCGACTGGCGCGAGAAATTCGAAGCGCGCCTCAAGGAACTCCTCGGCGAAACGAAGCTCGACCCCACCCGCATCCTGCAGGAAGCGAGCATCGTCGCGGACAAACTTGACATCAACGAGGAAATCACGCGTTTCATAAGCCACAACAAGCTCTTCCTCGAAGCGCTCGAAAGCGGAACGACACAGGGCAAGCGCCTCAATTTCATCCTTCAGGAAATGGGACGCGAAGCGAACACGCTCGGCACCAAATGCCAGAGCGCGGAAATCGCCCGTTACGCGATCGAGCTCAAGGATAACGTGGAAACAATCCGCGAACAGGTGATGAACATCGAATAAAAAAGCCCGCGCAAGCGGGCCTTTCTTTTATACGGCTTCCTCAGTTTCCGGAATGTTCCGCATAAATTTGTGATTTGCCTTGACGAGCCCGAGCGCGGAATCCACGATCGCCTTGGATTCGTACAAAATCGTCAGATAAACGACATCGGCGCGGGCGTTCCCCTTGGAGGTCGCCTCCGCAATCAGATCGCGCTTGCGGGCCGCGCGGATACTTTCGGAAAGCGCCTTACCGGACGCGACCACGGAATCCAGCCTGTCAAAGTCCTCGCGCAGAACGATGCGTCCGCAATCCTCCACGAGATCGGTCACACTTCTGCTCAGTTCCGCAAGTTGCTTACGCTTTTCCTCATCGAGCGGGGCGAATGCATTATCGATGTGCTGGAGGCATGTATCACAGATGTGGTCCATCGTGAACACGATATCGCCCGCATCATCGTTCGCCTGGTAAAGGAAGAAGCCCTGCACCGCGGAATCCCTGCCGCCCATTTTCCGTGAGCACACGGTTCCCTGCCGGAGCAAGCGCTTCACATGATTCTTCTCCAGATCTATTTTCCGGTTATTCGAGCGCAGAATCGACAGATCCTCGTCGATAAAGCCGTTCACGATTTCACGGTAGCGGTCCTCCGTCCATATCAGGAGCCACCCCCATTCACTGCGGGTGTAATCCCTTACCAACGGCAGCGCGTCCGTCGTTTCCGTGGCGCGGACGATCGCCTGGTAACGCGC
>JBAYFD010000212.1:0-3215 GCA_041667365.1 Fibrobacteraceae bacterium
AACTGCAGCTCGCCCACCACGCCCACCACAGGCACGGCGGAGCGCATCGGTTCGTAAAGCTGAGTCGCGCCTTCCTCGGTGAGTTCCGCAAGGCCCTTCGTCATCTGCTTAGACTTGAGCGGATTCAAAAGAGTGACGCGGGCGAAATGCTCCGGCGCAAAATCCGGGACACCTACATAGTTGATTCTTTCACCTTCCGTGAGCGTATCGCCGATGCGGAAAAGCCCCGGATCGTTGATGCCCACGATATCACCAGCCCATGCGGAATCGATCACTTCCTTGTCCTTGGCGAGGAAAGCAGTAGGCGCAGCAAGCCGGATCTCGCGGCCAGTGCGGCAATGGAACACCTTTTCTCCGCGCACGAAATGCCCGGAGCAGACGCGCAGGAACGCCGTGCGGTCACGGTGCTTCGGATCCATGTTCGCCTGGATTTTAAACACAAACGCACTGAATTTTTCTTCGTCCGGATTCACCGGGCGCTTGTCCGTAATGCGCACCATCGGAGGCGGCGCGAGTTTCGTAAATGCGTTCAGAAGCTGACGCACGCCGAAATTGTTCACCGCGCTTCCGAAGAACACGGGGCACATTTCGCCTTTCAGATAGCGGTCCCGCTCAAAGGGATCCATCGCCCCGGTCACGACGTCATATTCTTCGCGGAATTGATTGACCCAGTTTTCGCCGCAGAGTTCGACGAGCTTCGGATCGTCCGGCCCGGACATCGTCAGCACTTCCTGCTTGCCGTCTTCCGGATTGAATGTGTGGAAAGTGTTTTCCGCGATGCTGTAGACGCCCTTGAAAAGTTTGCCCACGCCTATCGGGAGCGTGAAAGGAGCCGTTTTGATATGAAGGACGTTCTCGATCTGGTCGAGCAGATCCAGCACCGGGCGGCCGTCAAGGTCCATCTTGTTGATGAACGTGATGATCGGCGTATGGCGCATGCGGCACACATCCATCAGCTTGATCGTCTGCTTTTCCACGCCGTTCACGCTATCAATGAGCACGAGCGCCGCATCCACGGCGGTGAGCGCGCGGTAAGTATCCTCGCAGAAGTCCTGATGCCCCGGCGTATCAACGAGGTTGAAGTAACAGCCTTCAAACGGGAAATTGAGCACGGAGCTCGAAACGGAAATTCCGCGTTCCTGTTCGATTTTCATCCAGTCGCTCACCGTGTAATTCCGGTTCGATTTGGCGCGGACATGACCCGCCTCGCGGATTACGTTGCCGTACCACAGGAATTTTTCAGTGATTGTCGTCTTACCCGCATCCGGGTGACTCACGATGGCAAATGTACGCCGCTTTGCGATTTCTGGATTCATAGCGCGGCGAAAGATAGAAAAATCATTACCAGAGATAGGCGATGCGCCCATTCACGGAATAAATTTGACCGCCCGTGCCGAACACGGAATACCGGGAAGCGCCCAGGCCCACCCGCACCTTCCTGTCGTAAGTGTAAGATATTCCAAAGTCGTGGATCAGGAACGCCGGGACGTCCACATCGGTTTTAAAATCTTCGCCATTGTAAGTGACGCTGTTTATCCCGCTACCCTCGGAAAAAGTCAACGCGTACGTGAGCGCTATGTCATTCCAGTAGCCGCTGGCGAACAAGGATATTCCGCCATACCCCAGTAAATAATTTTCACTGATTTCAACTGAATCCCGCACCGTCGTCCCTGTGCTAACGCCTCCGTCAAAGCTAAAGTCGACCGTTTCCCTTTCAGTATATCCGGCATAAGTAGTTTTCACCTGAATAATATCGACGCTGATGGCGCTCCCCAGTTCGAAATTATCCGTGTTCATGCCGACGCCGAAATAGCCGAACCCGGAAAACGAACGCATTCCTCCGCCTGTAAAAAATGCAAAGTTTTCGTCTTTGCGCGCATAATCGAAACTGCCGTTCAGGACGCCGCCGGGAGCGCGGAATCTCGCATTGATGGAATCATCGTTTACGGAATAAGAATGAATCGAGCCCTGCGCCCGGGCTTCGTACATCGCGGAGACAGCGCCATTGCCACCGTCCCGAAGGTTTCTGGCGCTTCCCGTGACATGCGCCGGTTCCGGCATGGATATCTTCGCATCCGTCAATGTCAGACGCACCGAATTATCCGTGCAGCCTTGGAAAACGGAGCTCAACGCACAAATTACCCAGAAAACAGTCCCCCCGCCGCAAAGACCAAACCGCATAAGAATCTCCTAAAGATGGGAACGGAAGGCTTCAAAACACATTCATACTTAGAAGCTCCCCTTTATACAACTTAATAAACATATAACGTTATTACAATAGAGGGGGTCTGTTCCATAAGGCAAAATAAAATTTACAGGATATCCCTGTTCAGCAGTTCACCCTGCCGCAGCGTCAGACGGCGGAACGGACTGTTCATGTAAAATTCGGGATTGTGCGTCGCCATTACGACGGTCGTGCCGCGGGCGTTAATTTCCTTGAAAATGCGGAACACGTCTGCAGCATTCTCGGGATCCAGATTTCCCGTCGGTTCGTCCGCGATGAGCAGGTACGGATCGTGCACCATCGCCCGGGCTATGGCGACACGCTGCTGTTCACCGCCGGAGAGCGTGTAAGGCATCGAAAGATGTTTGTGCGCAATACCCACGATGGAAAGCGCGTCAAAGACCTTCTTTTTAATGTCGCGCGGAGACGTGCCCGCGATGCGGAGCGCAAGCGCCACGTTTTCAAAGACGTTCCGGTCAGAGAGAAGCTTGAAATCCTGGAAGACGATGCCCATGCGCCGGCGAAGCGCCTGAACGTCCGCTTCCGGGGTGTTCTTGCTGTCATAGACGAGGTCCTGCGTGAAATGCACAAGGACTTCTCCGCCGCGGAGCGCGTCCGGGCGTTCGTCCATATAAACCATCTTGAGAAACGTGGACTTTCCGGCGCCGGAATGTCCGGTGAGGAACACAAACTCCCCTTTGCCAATGTGCGCAGTAACGTCCTTGAGGGCTTTCCAGTCGCCTTCGTAAGTTTTCGTCACATGCAAGAGGTCAATCATCGCGGGCGCCTAATCCTTCATACGGATTTCGATATGCACTTCTTCGCGCCATTTTTTAACTAACTCGCGGAGTTTCTGGTCTTCCATGTAGTTAATCGCGAACTGTTCGATTTTTCCGTAATCCTCATCGAGGTTGTATTCGCGGATCTGGCGAGCGTCTTCGAGGCGGAAGATATGGTAGGAATCCCCGATGAGAACCGGAGCGGAGACTTC
>JBAYFD010000213.1:0-3140 GCA_041667365.1 Fibrobacteraceae bacterium
ATCGATATTTTCTGGAACGGCCTGAACGTGCTGAGCCAGCTTCCCATTACGGAAATTTCCCAGTTCTGGATGTTCAACATCGCCTCCTATTTCTGGATACAGATCGGATTCGCCCTTCTGATGTCCGGAGCGGCTCTCACTCAGGAACGGATTCATTTCTCATTCTGGAGAGTGTGGAACTTTCTCGCAGTCATCGTCACTGTCCTTGCGACTCTTTTTCACAAATGGTACTCGGTCCTCACCCCCGAATGGTACGGCTATTCGGCGCGCAATACGACGTTCGAAAACATCGTCACCCTCCTCGCCATCGTTCCTCCCATACTCTGCTGCATTTACATCATCGCTAAAAACGCTTTCAAAGCAAAAGACAAGACGATCAAAAGCGCGCTGACCTTTCTGCTCATAAGCGTGGTCCTCGCTTTCTTCGCCGGACTTTTCCTCGACGTCGTACTGACACGTTTCAATTTCTTCGTCTACGGCGAAAGTTCCTCCATCATCGGTTTCGTGCTGATCCTGCTCTTCTGCCGCACGGCGCTAGTGCTTTCGCAATACTCGATGAACATCCAGCATGCTTCCGAAGTCGTCATCGAGCAGCTGGATGAAGGCGTTATCCTCGTGAGCGAACAGGGCAAAGTACTTCTCGCAAACGCCGCGGCCTGCGCCCTCCTCAATGAAAACAGATCCTCGTTCAAAGACAAGGACATCCTGCCTTACCTTTCCGGAATATCGGAACTCACCGCCATGGAAAATTTTCCGCTGCTCAAAAAAGCTAGGGACAGCGACCTGACAATTTCCGTCACCATCATTCCGCAGAGTGTCTACGGCTCCATCCGCGGGTATAAAATCATCCTGCGCGATATTTCAAAGGAAGCGAACTATAAAAAGCATTACGAACAAATTCAGCACAGCCTTGAATCCGAAAATTTCAACGCAAGAATACAGCTTTCCAAAATCCAGACGCTAGTTCAGGAACAGGACAGCTTCCTGAGCGCGCTTCTGGACAACCTCCCGTTCATGCTGTGGGCGAAGAACGAAAAAGGCGTTTACACGCAGCAGAACCGCCGCGATGAACAGGAGCACGGAATCCGCAAAGGGCAGACGGACAGCACGATAAGTCCGCAGGAGATCCGCGCCATGCATGGAGAAAAGCAGCCCCCCTTTGAAACGGAAAAGACCACCCCCGATGGTCGGAAGACCTACTACCGGAATATTCTGCAGCCCCTTTACAAAGGCACGGAAAAGCACGGGATCCTCTGCATCACGGAAGATATCACCAAAATCAAGGAACTTGAATTGGAGCGCAATGAGCTCCAGGAAAGCATCCGGAAAGCGAGCCAGATGGAAGCGCTCGGCAACATCGCGGGCGGTATCGCTCATGATTTTAACAACATCCTCGGCGCGCAGATCGGCTTCTGCGAACTCGCGGAAGAGACCCTTCCGCAGGGCGAGGACGCCATGCAGACCAGACATTACCTGGACAAAATTTTGCTATCCGCGAACCGCGCAAAGGATATCGTCCAGCAGATGCTTCCGCACAAAGAAAATGAACCGCGCAAAATCGAGGCGATATCCCCGGCGCTCGTCATCGATGAAATCGTTTCCCAGCTTTCTGCGGGCCTCCCGAAAACGATCCGTATAAAAGTGGACGCGCAGACTCCGGTGCCCAAAATCTTCGGCGACGCATCCACGCTGCTCCGCATACTGCTGAACCTGGGCACGAACGGCATTTACGCAATGAAGGAAACCGGCGGAACGCTTACGTTCAGTTACCGCACCGAGCCGGTGGAAAAAGACATTGTCACCCGCTTCGCCAAAATTCCGGCAGGCAGATACCTGCTGATGAACGTGAAGGACACCGGCGAAGGCATTCCCCCGAACATCCTGGACAAGATCTTCACGCCGTTTTTCACGACGAAACCGCCTAACGAGGGCCACGGACTGGGACTTACAGTCATCGTTAAGCTCATCCAGGAGGCAAACGCCTACCTGACTCTCGAAACGGAACTCGGCAAAGGAACTAATTTTTACATTTATTGGCCAATCATAGGCAAGGAGGAAGAAGATGGCTAAGGTTCTTATTATTGACGACGATGCGGGAATCCGCGAAATGCTCGAGGACACGCTCAAGCTCGCGAAGCATGAAGTCGATACCGCCGTCGATGGACGAAAAGCCAAGGAGCTCTACGACAAGAATGACTATCAGGTAATCATCACGGACATCATCATGCCCGGACAGGATGGCTTCGAGGTCACTCTTGAACTGCGCAACCGCGGCATGATCGACCGCGTGATAGCGATCAGCGGCGGCGGACGCACCTCCGCGGAAGACTATCTGCAGACGGCGAAGTCCTTCGGTGTCGCAGCGATATTCCAGAAGCCAATCGACCGCAAGGCGCTGCTTGCGAAGATTTCGGAAATAGCGGCTAAGTAATTTATCCTCAATTTCAAAAATTCCGGCTGCAGGCTCTGCACCGGGATTTTTGTGTTTCATTTTGCTACATTATAAGCCGATGAACGTTCTTTTAGCAGATGCTGACAACACTTTTACGCAGGAAATCCACAAAGCCTGGACGCTTCAGGAAGGCTTGCTTTCCATCGTCTCCGACGGACCGTCCCTGATCGCCGCGATCGAGACGACAGTCATCGACTTTGCATTCATTGACGTGAGCCTGCTTTTTCATAAAGACCTGGACATCATCAGTTTCTTCAAAGAACATCATCCGGCGACGGATATTTTCATGCTTTGCGACGCAAAGACGAAGCCCGCCGCCGAAAGCGCGATTTCCCGCGGAGCCTCCGGCTATTTTCTCAAGCCCGTCACCTGCAAGGTGCTGGAAGACACGGCAAAAAAGGCGCTCGTACGGCTGCAGAACAGCTCGAACTACCGGGAAATGGAAGGACACGTCATCGAGAACCTCCTTGGCGACACTCCTGAAATGCGCAAGATTTTAAAAACGATCTACAAGATCGCCCCCACGACGAGCACCATCCTCGTGACCGGCGAATCCGGCTCCGGTAAAGAGTTTGTAAGTAACATCATCCACCGTCTGAGCAAGCGCGCAAACGAGCCGTTCGTCGCCGTGAACTGCGGCGCCATTCCGGAGAACCTTGTAGAAAGCGAACTTTTCGGCAACAAGAAA
>JBAYFD010000214.1:0-3137 GCA_041667365.1 Fibrobacteraceae bacterium
AATATCCATGGTAAATCCGCTTCCCGTTCCGCCGAAAGTCGTTGTCGCCGTCTAATCCTTTTGTTCGAAAGGCTCGAAAATCTGATCCAGAAAATTTTCCCGGATGGCGATGCCAGTGTCCGTTACGGTGCCTCCGGGTCGCAGATGGCTTTTAGGGAAAGACGTTCCCCGCTGACACCCCCTCGATATGCCGGCAGTTTTATGGTGCACTCCGCGTTATAAATGGGACGATTTATTTCCGTGTGCCATTTGCGACGATGAGGGCGACGGAACAGATAATCATCGCCATGCCTGCGAAAATGCGCAGCGTAAAAGGTTCCGCGAAAATCATGACGCTCAGAAATACTGCCGTCGCGGGCTCAAGCGCGCCTAGAATCGCCGTGGGCGTGCTCCCGATATACTGAATGGCGCGCGTCGTTCCGTAAAACGAAAAAGCAGTGGGGAGTACGGCGAAGCAGGCGAGATCCGCCCGTTCGAACAAAGTATCAGGGATTTGCAGATTCAGCCCGAACTCCGCGCGGACAAGGAACAGGAGTGTCCCGAAAGCGAGCAGGTAAAAGGTGAACTTGAGCGTCGGCAGTTTTTAAGCTCCGAATGATTCACGGCGACGAGGTAGACCGCGTAAGAGAGCGCCGAGATGAATATCCACACGATGCCCGCGGTGTTGAGCGCCGCGCCGCCTTCCCCTTTGTACAAAAGTCCGATGTCCGCGAGCGCGATGGCGATGCAGAGAACGATCCGCGCCGTGACATGTTCCTTGAAAAACAGAGCCATGATCACCGCGACGAAAACCGGATACAGGAAGAGAAGCGTTGACGCGATGCCTGCGCCTTGAGCAGACACGCAATGACCGGGAGCGACAGAAGATAGCGGAAAAACAGCACGGAATCCGGGCTCATTCCCCTGCCGTACAGCGGAAGTGCGAACAGCGGATTGGTGCCATACGCGGCTGCTGCGGTGATGCCCCAGAGGTACCCTTTCAGGTTATCTGTCATTTCCCGTTGATTAGAATTTTTTCGACTTCATTCGGGTGGAAGGACTTATCCACGACGGGGAAGTCCGTTTTGTAGTTCCAGTGCGCATAAGAGATTCCGTGCGCACGCAGAATGGAGATAACATCCCGGTACCAGTTCAGACGGATTTCTCTATCGACGAATTCCGGGAATACGCCGAACTCGCCGCAGTAAAGCTCCAGATTGCGGGCCTTCGCGATCTGCACCGCCTGCAGAACGTCCTTTTCGATGCGCGCCTTGTCCCAGTAACCGCAAAGGCTATTGAGCCGGTCCGCATTCTTCTCGATGCGCGCTAGTTCTTTGCGGAATGCTGCGTCGCCCAGGACTTCCCCTGGGTAGGCGACCGGGCCTGTATAATGCTTGAATTCCGTCCAGGGGGCCCTGTAATGTGTCACGATGAGCGGATCGTAATAATGGAAACTGAGAATGCAATAGGGGTCCGCGGGAACTTCCAGATATCGGAAAGTATTCACGCTCTGCCACATATCCGAACCGATGACGAGGTACCGCGAAGGCTCCGCTTTGCGCAACGCCGCGTGAGTCTTTGCGATGAGTCCGTTCCAGTCCTGGGGATTTTCCGCGACGACTTCGTTTAAAAGCTCGTAAGCGAGTCCTTTTTCCGAATAACGTTTTAAAAATTTCTGCAGATCGAGCCAGATGTTCACGAAGCGCTCTTGCGCGCGCGGATCCGTGAACAGGTAATTCGGCTTTGCGTTTTCATTATTGAAGTGATGCGAGCGGACCACGTGCAGATCAACGATGACTTTCAGATGATTTTCGAATGCCTGCTCAATGCCGTTTTCGAGGAGACGGAAGCCGACCAGGTCCCTGTTCATCGCTTCATCGTACAAATGAACTTCATCCACGGGGATGCGGACGTGCCTGAATCCCATCGCGGCGATGCATTTAAAATCCGCGGCGGTCATAAACGAAGAGCGCACGGCGTCGTCCACCGGCGTTTGGGAAAGCCAGTGGCTTACATTCAATCCTGCGCCGAGTCCGAAGCGCATCTGCTTTTCATCGTGTTCCATAATAACCCCGTTAAAAAACACCGAACCATACCGCTTAAAGATACTCAAAAAGCGGCGGATGGCGTTGTCATTTTGTCAATGATAAAGGAGTTCTTGCGGGGAGGAAGACAAAGAAAAAGAATAAGTTAAGCTAAGAAAGAAAAATACTGATGACCTCTGCTATACGGTGAATACGGTCGCTCTCTTTTTGCGGTCCCCGTTTAGCCGGAATCAAAAATAGACGATATGGGGTTGATATGGCCGGTTCTGGAAAGATGATTTTGGCGGGAGTCGCCCTTATGAGCGCGGCTTCTTTTGCACAAATTAACGATCTCGTGAAAACGCCGCCGATGGGCTGGAACAGCTGGAATGTATTCCACGAGAACATTAATGAAAAGCAGATCCGCGGAATCGCCGATGTGATGGTGAGCTCCGGAATGAAGGACGCCGGGTACATCTACCTGAATCTGGACGATAATTGGATGGCGAAAACCCGCGATGCTAACGGCGATCTGCAGGCGGACCCGACGCGGTTCCCAAGCGGAATGAAGGCGCTCGGCGATTACATCCATTCCAAAGGGCTCAAGTTCGGCATTTACGGCGACCGCGGACTCCGCACCTGCCACCATTACAACAACAGCGCAAGCTTCCCGAATTCGCAGAGCGGAAGCTACATGAAAGAGGAACGGGACGCGAAGATGTTCGCCTCGTGGGGTGTCGACTACCTCAAATACGATAACTGCGAGCCGGCCTCGGGTTCCAATCAGCAGAAAGATTATGAACGGATGCGTGATGCGCTTCTGAATTCGGGCCGGGACATCGTCTTCAGCATCTGCGCCTGGGGCTATCAGGATTGGATGCCCAAAACGGGCAACCTGTGGCGCACTACGGGCGATATCGGCAACGCCTGGTCCATTCCGACGGGCTTTTTCCGGGGCATCGTCGAAATCATTGACGAAAACGAAAAGCATTACACGGTCGCCGGGAGCGGACGCTGGAATGACCCCGACATGCTCCAGGTAGGGAACGGCGTGCTTACGATGGACGAATCCCGTGCGCACATCACGATGTGGGCGATGATGGCCGCTCCCCTCCTCACGGGCAGCGACCTGCG
>JBAYFD010000215.1:0-3125 GCA_041667365.1 Fibrobacteraceae bacterium
GGACCTACCGCGCGGTCGCCGTAAGCGAGTTCGCTCGGAAGCGCGAGCCTGCGGATTTCGCCGACTTTCATGCCTTCCAGCCCGCGGTCCCAGCCGCTGATGACCTGGCCCGAGCCGAGGGAAAATTCGAGCGGTTCGCCCCGCGCGTAGGAATCATCAAAAAGCGTGCTGTCCGTGAGCCAGCCTTTATAATTGACTTTGATGAGCTGGCCTTTTTTGACAGGGTCTCCCGAGCCTTCGCGAATGGTTTTCACCTGATAGGGAATGGCCATCAGATATGCGGGCAGGAGAAGAATTGGAATAAAACGCAAATAGGACATAAAAACTCCTGCGCCATAAAGTAGAAAAATGCTACTTTTCGAAGTATACGATAAGGAAGCGTAAATATGGATATGTCAGTTCTTTTTATTCTTATCGCGATAGTTGTTCTTTCCCTGGTGCTTGCGGGCATCGGGGCTTATGTCGTCATCCATAATTCGGATGAAAAGGAAAAAACGCCGGCGGTGATCGACGTATCCGGGCAGTATGCCGTGCTCGTGCGCCCGGCGAGGGAATCCCTCGACAAGGTGAAGCCAAAGGCTGAAGAAATCAAAAGCTGGCTCTCTTCCCAGAAAATAACCCCCGAGGAGCAGACTCGGTTGTTTGATGATTGGAATAAGAGCATTGAAGAGACCATCCGGGTGGTGGATGAAGGGGATAAAAACGGAACCGTGACGTATCGCGTGGTGGTCGGGCCTAAATGCAAGCCGTTTTGTAGTTTTATGCCTGATGATAACTACATCACGCGGGAACAGATCAGAAATCATGCGGAGATCATGCCGCCTTATATGCTCGGTTGCGATTGTCGGTTGGTGCCGAAATTGCCGTGGGAAAATCCCGGCAAGTCGGGCTGGAAACCGCTGATTCCCGAGAACGGCTTCTATCACGTTCCTGACTGGAGACACATTGCGTAATATACTTCTCCTCGGACTTATGGCGGCGGCGAGCGCTTTTGCTACGAGTTCCGCTATCATTACCCTTGAAATGCCTGTGGGAGCGCGTCAGCTCGGTATGGGCGAAACGGGTGTCGCCATTGCAGATGACGCTTCGGCGCTTTATTATAACCCCGCGGGCCTTGCTTTCGGTCCCCTTGCGGACGAATGGAAACTTTCCTACGATGCCCCTTCGCAGAATGCGCCGCATTTTACGAAGCTCGCTTCGCGCGCCCGTTCCGGCTTCTTTGAGAAGAGCGAGATCTGGGCCGGTACGACTTCCGGAATTGTGCATTATGACGGCAAGCAGTGGTGCGACTATCATTCCGTCACGCTCGAAGGCAAAATGACCATCCGCGACGCGGTCCGCTCTTTTGTGGGCACGGAAAGCGGTCTCGATGAATATACGCGCGTGGTCAAGGCTTACAATGACGTGAAGGATGAAGTGGACGAGTCGTATGTCGTGGAAGTCCGCATTCCGTGGAACCTGGTGGTGAAGGACACCGTCACCGCGCTTCTTTATGAAGCCCGCACGGAAAAACTCTGGGTGGGCACCCCGCACGGCCTGTTCCGCTTCGACGGCAAGGGCTGGAAGAATTATTCGACGGAGATAGGCACACCGCGCGTGACCGCTCTTGCGACGCAGGGCGCGACCCTGTGGGTCGGTACGGACAACGGTCTCTATTCCTACCGCAACGGCAACGTGGAACAGAAGGGCAAGGTGCTCCCGAGCCAGAAGGTGACGGCCCTCGCCTGGTGTGAATCGCGCAATGAACTTTACGTGGCGCTCGACGGAGCGGGAATCGCACGTCTCGTCCCGAAGAAGGGCCCGCAGGACAAGGACCGCTGGAGTCTCTTCAATGAAGAAGACGGCGTCATGGATCTGCACCCCACGGCGCTCGTCGTGGATTCCTCCGCGCATGTATGGGCCGCGCACGAGGGCGGACTTTCGCATTTCAACCTCCGCAAATGGGAACAGGTGAAGTTCGAAAGCAATACGGTGCATGATCTTTCGGTCGCGAAGAACGGAGCCATCTGGATTGCGACGGACAAGGGCGTGTGGCGCTACCTGCCGGATTATGCGACTGCTTCGGGCCGCAAGGCGGAACTTGAGGCGAATCCCAAGGCGAAGCCGAAGGAAGGCGAGAACGATGAATGGGAGCACTTCCATTCCGGGAACGGTCTTGCGAGCAACCGGGTGTGGGCGGTGCTTCCGCAGTCGAACGACGTGTGGTTCAGCACGGGCGCGGGCATTGAACAATACAAGGATGCCGATTATCAGCTCTCGTTCTTTTATGAAAAACTTCTCCCAGTCTTGAACATTCCGGATCTCTATCATTTGTTCGCGGGCATGACCATTCCCCTTGCGGAATGGGGCACGTTCGGCTTTTTCGTGAACTTCGTCTCCTTCGGAGAAACGGTGGTCTCAAGCGATGAGGCGGATAACTCTAGCGGCGGCGCGAACAGCTCGGAAATCGTGGGCGGTTTCAGCTACGGCACCCATCTTACAAAGTCCACCGGCCTCGGGCTGAATGTCAAGTTCTTCTATTCCGACCTCTCTTCCGGAGCGTCTTCCGATGGCAGCGAAGCGACGACGTTCAGCTATGCGTTCGACGTCGGTATCCTTACTAAGGATTTGTTCGTCAAGGATCTGGACGCAGCGCTGGTCGTAGCGAACATCGGCCCGAGCGTGTATTATACGGACAAGTCGGAACAGGATCCTATCCCGTTCACGTGGCGCCTCGGACTTTCTTATGAACTTCTGAATTCCATTGATCATCGTTTGATTCTCGCAGCGGATTATAACCGTGAAGCCGTTTATGATCAGAATGACGGAAACCCGGAGCCGTTCTACATCGGCGGCTGGAAATCCCTTACTCACCCTGAACTCGGCGGCAACGGTTTCACGAAGGTCAAGAATTCTGTGCGGCAGGGTATTTTCAACGTCGGTACGGAATACACTTATTCCAATACGGTCGCGGTGCGTCTGGGCTATCTTTACGACAAGACGGGCAAGCGGCAGGAAGTGGACCTCGGCCTGGGCGTGATGCTTTCCGATATGCTGCAGTTCGACATCGCGACGATCAAGGACGTGGGTAACCACGACGGCGTGCGCGACGGGCAGATGCGCTTCGGGATGATTTTCAAGTTCTA
>JBAYFD010000216.1:0-3117 GCA_041667365.1 Fibrobacteraceae bacterium
AAAAAAGCACCATCTGATTATCATCCTTTCCCTGATCATTTTGGCCGTCGCCGCCGGTTACGGAATTTTCCGCGCATCGCCCTCGGCAAGGAACGCCGTCCTCTCACGGATTTCCAAAACGGAACCGGACACCGTGGCCGCGGCAAAAGATACCGTTCCCTATCTCAAAAAATTGCAGAGCGAAATTCCCGTGATGAAAGTCCTTAAAGCCCGGCGCGCTCACCGGGAAGTCTGGATGGTCGGACGCGGCATCTCGCTTCCCAACTATCTTCTCCGCGCGCAGAGGCACCTGGAAAAATATCACGGGCAGGTCCTGCGGATGGAAGAGCTTACGAAGAGCGCCGAAAGCGCCGCGGATTTCGACTTTGTAACGCCCAAGGGAGACACTATGCGGATAGAGCTCCGGGTTTCGGACACGTTCCTCGACAGCGCGTCCCAACTCGCGGTCGCCTTTACCGCGGACACGCTCTCTCTGAAACAGCTGAGCGCGCTTTCACAGCTGCCCTACCCGTTTGCGCTTCTGATTACGCCGTTCCGGGTATCGGACGCGATGTTCCAGGGAATCGATCAGCTCAATAACAAGGAACTCGTCATCTGGCTTCCGATGGAAGGGTACTCGCTGCAAAGCAAGGATCTCGCCGAGAACAAGACAATCCTCATCCATCTCACCAAGCGGGAAATCGACGATATCGTGAACGAGGCCAGAAAACGGATGCCTTCGGCGGTGGGCGTAGCGACGCGCATAGGGCAGCGCGCCGTGGAACACGAAAGCCTTCTCGACGCCTTGTTTGAAAATTTTGAAGACGCTCACCTCTGGTTCCTCGACCTGACGCAGAACAGGTATTCGCGCGTCGCGGACGCCTGCAAAAATTATCCGGTCACCTGCAAACGCATCAATCCCTATACCGCGGCAAACGCCACCATCAACCAGTACATCGGCGACGGAATGCGGTCCGCGATACGCAACGGCGCGGCAATAATGGTTTTCCCGCTTACGGACGAAGTGCTCGATTCCGTCCACGGGCTCAAAGGACGCGCCTCCGCGCAAGGCACGGAAATCGTTCCCATTTCTCACGTCATCGCCTCGGGCGAATAAGGAGAGTCTATGTCTATCAAACTAGGTGTGAACATCGATCATATCGCGACCATCCGCGAAGCCCGCAAAATCCGTGAACCGGATCCGGTGGCCGCGGCCCTCCTCGCAGAACTCGCCGGCTGCCACGGCATCACGGCGCACCTCCGCGAAGACAAGCGCCACATCCAGGAACGCGACATCCGCCTCCTCCGCGGAGTGGTGACGACGCACCTCAATATGGAAATGGCGCCGACACAGGAAATGCTCCAGTTCGCAATCGACGTCCAGCCGGACATGGTGACGCTCGTCCCCGAGAACCGCCAGGAAATCACCACCGAAGGCGGACTCAACGTAGCCGCCAAGGCGGACACTCTCACCCAGTACATCGCGACGCTCAAGAACAACGACATCGCCGTGAGCGTTTTCATCGACCCCGAAACGGAACAGATCAAGGCGGCGCGCAAAGTAGGCGCGGACTTCGCCGAACTTCACACCGGGCGCTTCGCCGGAGCCTGCGACATGGGGACAACCGCAGACGTGGACCGCGAATTCGCCGCGCTTCAGGACATGACCGTCCTCGCCCGCAAATACGGACTCCGCGTGAACGCCGGACACGGACTGAATTACAGGAACGTCGGCTACGTGGCTTCCATTGACGGCATCGAGGAGCTCAACATCGGGCACAGCATCATCGGCCGCGCCGTATTCGTCGGCATGGACCGCGCCGTAAAAGAAATGCTCGACGCGATCAGACGCGCCGAGCATTAAAAATCAAACGGAAAAGAAATTAATCCTGAGCCCCCTCTTCGGAGAGGGCTTCCTTGTATTCATCCACGGCGGCGATGTACTCGTCCGTCATATCCTTTTTAGAATTCAGGACTTCGAAAATTTTGTTCAGATCGTCTTCCTTAAAAACAGCCTTGAGCTGGCGGGTCGCGCGGCCCTTGTAGCCCCATTCCCTGAGAAGGTCGTCCGTGATAAGAAAGCTGTCTTCAAAAGAGACGAAACGCATCGGGCCATAGACGGCGAAATGCTTTTCGAGCTTCAGGCATTCCGGTTCCGCCGCACCGGGAGTCGCCATATACTTCTGCACATGGCGGGTGCGGACATCGCGGATCTTGTCTATCCGCATATAGCCCATGATGAGGTACTTATCCTTGTATTCCGGAACGCTCGTTCCTTCATAACGCGTGCCGAAGAGGATATAACGGCTTTTACTCTTGCCGTTCACGATCGCATTGATGGACTTTGCATTGCAGCAGCTGACGAGGCCGTAGGTGGAAGTCTCATAGTTCGGTTCAAAAAAGAAGCCCTTGCCGTTTTCATTCATCTGATCACGGACAGGAACGCTGGACTGGTGACTCGTTTCAACATATAGCAGTGCGCCGGCGTTAACGCCGCGGTAATCCTGCCATCCTTCAAGATTTATCTGTGTTCTTGGCATACATACTTCCAGTCAAAAGTGAAACGTTTAGATAACAAAAAAACGGACCGGACCTAAGTGAGGTTCGTTCACCATTCCGCAAGATATAATTTCACAGAGGAAAAGTCAACGCTTCCGCTGAAATTTGCGTTTCACCGAATAAACTGGCCCCCGTTTCAAAGAATTCAGGGGTATCCGTGGTAAAATACCGCATTTTGCCGTGTTTTTCAAGGCGGGAGTCCATCTCCGGATGCCTTGCGAGGTAATCCGCGGTCTTCGCTGCAACGATTTCGCCCTGCGGAATGGCGCGGACGCCTGCGGGAAGCGCTTCCCGGATAAGGTTCAGAAGAAGCGGATAATGCGTGCAGGCAAGAAGAACCGTGTCTATTTCCAGATCCTGCGCCAGAAGCCGGTCAATATCCCGTTTGACGAAAAATTTTGCCCCTTCCGAGGCAGCTTCCCCATTTTCCACCAAGGGAACCCATATCGGGCAAGCCTGCTGCGTTACTTTAAGCGCCGGGAAGAAATGCGCTATTTCGATGGGATAGCTTCCAGACGCAACCGTCCCCGCCGTGCCGAGAATACCGATGTGACCCGTTTTAGAGAACTTGCCCATTTC
>JBAYFD010000217.1:0-3114 GCA_041667365.1 Fibrobacteraceae bacterium
GGAACCTTGCGGCTGCGGAGCCCGAACGCGATGTTATTGAAAACGGTGAGGTGCGGGAAAAGCGCATAGTTCTGAAACACGGTATTGATCGGGCGCTTGTTCGGGGCTTTGTTGGAAATGAGTTCGTTCCCGAGGTAGACCGCGCCTTCATCCGCCTTTTCAAACCCGCCGATGATGCGGAGGAGCGTCGTCTTGCCGCAGCCCGAAGGGCCGAGCAACGTAACGAATTCGCCGTCCTTAACGTTGATGTTAATGCCTTTCAGAACCTTCTTCGTTCCGAAGTTTTTGTGGATGTCCTTGATGAGGAGATCTACCGACGAATTGTCCACGGGCGGGCGCCTTTTGAAATTTGTTTAACGGCGCAAAAATTAACAAAAAGAAAAGCACCGCACAGAAAATTTTGGAACAGCATCAAATGCAAGGCCGTTGTTTTATCCACAGTATCCCGAAATGACGAATACTGCGGAAAAACGGATTTTTAAAAATCAGTCTTCGAGGGCGAAATTCACGACCGTCACTACCCGCACATTCTTGATGTATGGCGTATTCTGATCGCGGTTGTCGATGCTGAACTGGCCTTGGACCGCGCTGCGGATCTTGCCGAGCTTGCTGTCGGAATCCTTCGCAAATTTCTGAGCCGCGGCGCGGGCGTTGCGGGTTGCTTCCTCGATCATCTTCGGCTTGATTTTATTCAGGTCCGTGTATTCGAAATCCACATAGGAATTTCCGTTTATGGCGATTCCCCGCCCGATGAGTTCCGCCTGCTTGAGAACGAGTTTGCGCACGAGATCCACCTTGTCCGTCGCGACGGTTACGATGGAAGACATACTGTAGCGGAATTTGTTGTTCGTCGAATAACCGCCATCCACTTCCATATCGGAAACGGAGGGCGCGGAAGCCGTGATTTCCGAATCCGCGAGTCCGTTGTCCTTGAGGAACTTGAGAATGACGGCATTCTTCTCGCTGACTATTTTGTACAAAGTCGGAATATCATTCCCCGTTTCCGCGTAGGAAATCGGCCAGATGACCTTGTTCGCCGGGACTTCCATCTCCGCAAGTCCGCGGACGCTCACAACGCGGTCCTTGTCGCGGAACGCTATCGCGGCGGAATAAATGATTACGCCGAGCGCGATGATCGCGACAGCGAGGATTAGTGCTTCTTTGACATAGTTTCGCATATCGACCCCACTATTATGTTTTTTGTAAAGGCAAAAATAAACTAGCAAAAGAGGAAAGAAACGCCAATGGAGAAGGCATAATGTTATTTTTAAAGCATGCGTTACTTGTGCGTCATCACTATTGCCATTGCATTAATCGCCGCGGCATTCCATTTTTCAAAGCCGCTCCCCGACCTCGGCAAGAGCGAGGAATTCCTGCCTAAGGCCAATTACGTGCGCTACATCTCCGCCGGGCATGAGGTCACCACCGCGGGCCTCTTCTGGGTGCGCGGGCTCATCGACCTCGGCGACAGCTACCTCACGGGGAGGGAATTCACTTACCTCGGAAGCGTCGGCGACCTTGTGACTTCGCTCGACAGCCTGTTCTACACGCCCTATTACTTCGTGGGCGGAATAACGCCGACGAATTCCAAGGACACGACGGACATTCCCGTGCTCCGCCGCGCCGTGCGCGTCTACCCCGATGACTGGAAACTCGCCCTGTACCTCGCCCTCCGGCTTTCCGGCGGGCCAGACAAGGATAACGCCGGCGCCGCGGTCGTCATGAAGCATTTCAAAGATTCCCCGGACACGACCATACCCCCGCACATCAAGCTCATCTACAAATCCTTTGAACTCGGCGCGATGCAGACGGAAATGGCGCTGCAGACTATCATCAACGACTGCCTGCAGCCGGAATACAAAAATTTCGAAGGCGGGCTCCTCGCAAAGACGCTCCGCGTGCTGAACCGGAGCGCCTGGGATTTCAAAGACGCGGAGAACAAGGAAATTCACGGAATCATCCACGGCGTAATGAAGCGGGAAATGTCCCCGCAGGCGGCTTACGACAGGCTGCTGCAGCTCAAGAAAAAGGATTCCTGAAAGCAAAAAGGCGGGCGCCGCTCACGTCCGCTTTCTTAATGACCGGCCCAATTCATTTATAATACACGATCACCGTTTCCGTGATCTGCGATTGCTTACTGGACGCATCCGTCGTCTTTTCCAGCACGATATTTCCGTAATTATCTTCCGTGAGCGAAGATTCCGTTATGACATCGCAGTGCCCGGTGGCGCAGTCATAATGGAACGCCTTGATGCGCTTCCCGGCGCCGTTAAAGAAGAACGTATCGAAATCCGTATCGGAATGCCATACGTGTTCCACTTTGCCCTGTCCGTTATATTCGAAACGGAGATCATTGCGCTGCACCATACGGCCGAGTTTATCGTAATCGGTTTTAAAAGTCATGGAATAACGCTTCACCTGCACGGAAGTCCAGTCTCTATTTTCATTGAATGCGATTTTCGCCATCGCCTTTTCCGGAGCAGAGGCATCGCTAGTAAGCGTCAGCGGAAAGACGAACTCCGTGCCCTTCCCGAAATCCACCTGCGAAACGACAGTGCCGTTCTCGTCCAGCTTTTCCCATTCCGTCTGGTTCCCCGCTTCATCGAACGAAAGGCGGTCCGCGGAAATGAACGAACGCGAGCCGTTCTCCGTTTCAGCGAACATACGGCGGAAAACGGATTTCACCTTGCCGCCGTAACCGGAATTGGAAAGCGTGAACGCAAGCGGAATATCGCCCCAGAGGAAACTCCCGGAAACATAACCGCCCGTCACGGGAAAATTGCCGGTCTTCACCGGCGCGGAGGGCACAGAATCCACCGAATCATCCCGGGAGTCACCGGGCTCCGGCGAAGCCACATCAGCATTGGCTTCCGGTTGTACGTAATAGACTATCGTCCGGCGCATAGTCCCCTTTTTCTTGCCTTTCGTGCAACTGCGGGAAATCCAGTTGCCCCCGGCGTCCACGGTATAATCGCAGACTTCCGCAGGCCGGCTGTCGCCATTCTCATAGCTGGATTCCTTCTGCAGATTTCCCTGTGCGTCATAGGTAAAAGCGGTGCGGCGCATCAGCGCCTGCGTCGTGCCGTTGAAAAGCTGAATTTCCGAAAGGACCCC
>JBAYFD010000218.1:0-3086 GCA_041667365.1 Fibrobacteraceae bacterium
CCCATACGGCAAAGGCGGCGAGAAGATGAACCCCATCGACCTGCCGCTGATTTCAAAGAACATCGCGCCCACGCGCATCGGCTTCGCCATCGGCATGGGCTTCAACGACCGCTGGAAAAACTAGGTCACTTCCACTGCATTTCCACTTTGCGGATGAGGAACTTGCGGTATTCCTCGTCCAGGCGGCTCGCGTCCTGCACGAGTCCCATCAATCCGCCGAAAAGGACGTAGGGGCTCACCGTGACGCCCTGGTCATTGCACTTCGCGCGCAGATGGAGCGTTCCGTTCTCTTCCCTGAGCGAAAGAATGTGCTCGTTCAAGTTCACGTCATGTCCGCGGTGATCCTGCACGGTCGGGAGCGACTTTGTGCTGAACTTCTCAAAAATTTCCTTCGGCATTTCCTTCGGCGTATAGACGTAATCCATCGACACCGGAAAATTCTTCGCGAGTTTTTCCACGAGAGGCTCAATTTTGAGGATAGCCATACCTGTGGGGAACGGCGCATTGAGCGTATTGAGGAGCGCGGGGAGCGCTTCCGGGGAAAGGTCCAGCTTTTGTAGCAGCTGAACGCTGATGAGCTCGCAGACAGTTTCCAATCCTAGCGGGAGCGCGCCCATGTTCACGATGCGCGGCTTGGGGCTGAATCCTTCGCTGAACTTGACGGGAATACCCGCGCAGAGGAACGTGCGCTCAAAGAATCCGAGCATATTCTGGTGCGGCAAAAATCTACTGAGGCCCGTTTTGCAGAACATTATTTTATACGCAAAGGACTCGCCCTGTTTCGGCTTGCGCGCCTCGACGAGCTTTTTAATTTCTTCCGGAGTGCGGCTTGGCGCCTTGTGCGTCACGGGCGCGTCCGCGAGGCGCACGTCGGCGCCGTTCCCGGGAATTCCGCAATGCTGGCACTCGCCCCATTTGCAGTTCGGCACGGGCGGCTGTTCCTCAGCGGATTCAAAGCCTTTCTCATATTCGCGGCGGAGGTACGCCTTCGTCGTTCCGGCATGGATGAAATCCCACGGGAATACTTCATCCTTTTCCCGCGTCCGGTAAATCCAGCTCAGATCGTAATGCGACTCCTCCCAGAGAGCCTTCCAGCCGTCATAATTCACGCGTTTCCCGTCACTTTCAAAAATGAACCCGCGTTTATACGCCTCATAAATCAGTTTGGAAAGGCTACGGTCGCCCCGGCTGTAGAACGCTTCGATGCAGGATGTCTCCCATGCGCTCCAAGTAATGCGCACGTTTGGGTGACGGTGAAAACGTTCACGTACAAAGTAAATATGATCCATCGCCGTCTGGTTATCCACGAAAGGCGCCCATTCAAGGGCGGTGAACGGTTTCGGAATCAGGATTCCGATGCTTACGGAAATCTGCGCATCACGGCGATGCTTGCGTCCGATCGTCACAAGCTTATCGATCAACGCGCAGAAGGCTTCCATGTCCGCGTCGTTTTCCGTGGGGAACCCGACCATCGTGTAAAGCTTTATCTTCGTCATTCCACTCGCGAAGGCGTGTTCCGCGGCGTTGTACATGTCCTCGTCGCTGATGGTCTTGTTGATCATCTTGCGCAGCCGTTCCGAACCCGTTTCCGGGGCGAATGTCGCGCTGCGTCCGCCCTTGAGCGCCGCAACTTTTTCAGCGAGACTCTGCCCGAAACTGCTCACGCGAATGCTAGGGAGCGAGACATCCACCGTATCGTAGAATGCGTCGTCGATGATGGAATCCGTGAGCGCCTCAATGGGCTTGTAATCCGCGGTGGATAAGCTCAGCAGACCGATTTCGCGTTCCCCCGTCGCCTTGATCCCCGCCTTCGCGATGTCGAGGACATCGTCCGGAGGGAGCTCACGGCAAGGCCTGTACCAAATTCCCGCTTGGCAGAAGCGGCACCCTTGCGTACAACCGCGCATCACTTCCACGCTGAAGCGGTTGTGGACGAGCTGCGTATTCGCAATCAGGTTCCTCACCGGATAATCCGCCGGGGAAAGTTCCTTGACATAAACTCTGCGGACGCCGTTCGTATGTTCGTAGGAACCCGCCGCAGGTTCCGCAGGCACGACCTGCCCGAACTTTCCTGTGACGACCTTGCGGAGTGCCGGCACATACACGCCGTCGATCTTCGCAAGGTTCTCCAGAATCTCCGCGCGGGCAAGTTTCGCCTTGCGCCCTTCGCCCACCGTGCGGAGCATCCGCGGAAGCATATCTTCACCATCGCCGATGCTGAACGCGTCGAAAAAGTCCGCGACAGGTTCCGGGTTCGCCATCGCAGGGCCTCCGCCCACGACAAAAGGATCTTCCTCGCGGCGTTCCGAAGCCCACGCCGGAATGCGCGCAAGTTCGAGCACATAAGGCACGTTCGTGAAATTGAGCTCCGTCTGGAGCGTAATCCCCACCATATCAAAATCGCGCACGGGCGTCCACGTCGCATGCGTGTAAAGCGGAATGTCGTAGCGCTTCATTTCGCGGGCCATGTCGTCCCACGGGGCGAACGCCACTTCGCACAAAAGATCCTTTTCGCGGTTCACCACATGATAAAGCACGCGGAGCCCGTTATTGGAAAGGCCTATCTCGTAAATGTCCGGGAACACGAACGCGAGCCGCGCAAGGAGTTTTTCTGGGTCCTTGACGACGCTGTTCGCTTCGCCGCCCATGTAGCGGGCGGGATTTTCGACGGAAGGGAGAGCGAGACCTAATTTTTCCAAAATTGTCATAGAACGCAATTTAGAAAATCAATTCAGCAGTCCTTGAACGAATTTAATTCCCAGGGGAAATTGCCGACTTTTTTTCTGCCCTCAAAAATTACAATCTTCATTTTCCTTCCATAAAACTTTTCATCATCTTTGAACCGCCGACAAATAAAGCCACTTTTCTTACTCGACCCCAACTTGAAGTCACAAATTGTGACCTCAAAATTTCATACTCTTCCTTGCTGAGCTGAAAATAGTTCCTTTCGGGGAAACGTTCGCTATTGCGCGTAACAGCCTGATTCAGCGATTTCGTTTCTGCACCATATCTCTCTCGCCCAATCGCGGTCAAGCATTACCGGCTTGCCACGAATAGTGCGGAGAGTGGCTTCATGAATTTTTCAC
>JBAYFD010000219.1:0-3085 GCA_041667365.1 Fibrobacteraceae bacterium
GGGAAGGCGAAGAAAAGAATTTTCAGAATGAGTCCCGGGCATATCCAGAGCGGACTAGAGGCGGCGGCTATGAATAGCGTGAAGATGATGATGTCTTTGCTATGAACCTTGCCGTCTTTTGCCGAGGTCTCGCGGTGAAGTACGATGAGGTTTGAAGAAATGAAATATACCATGAAGCCTGAGGCGAGTAAAATGAGCTTATGCCCGAAAGAGTAGGCGCCTAAAAATTCCGGCGGTGCAAATTTATCCACGGCATAGAGCCCGGCGGGGAGGTAGGCGAAGCTCGCGAGGCTTGCCAGGGCGTATGGAACGCCATTGCGGAGCATAAGCGCAAAGAACCGGAAACTGCGGCGCGTGAAATGCAGAATTTTGGGAGTGAAGGCTTTGCGGACGCCGAATCCCCATGCGGGGAGAGCGGCGAGGACCATGGCGAGGGCGATGCCTCCGATGGAATGAATCTTGAGTCCGAGCAGCGCTATGCCCATGACAGTTGAATAGGAGAGCGTGTGCAGCAGTTTTGAAATGAGAAGCGTTTTCCAGAGATTTCCGCAGATGAAATACCAGTCGAAGAAGGCGTGCTGAAAAAGAAGGCCCAGCGCGAGGATGAGCTCGCCCTGGAATGCGGGGTGATTCCGGCGCACGGTGAATGCGAACGCGAGCATTATGAGCATCGTGGTGACGGAACATAGAAGCCGGAGTTGCAGAACGTTCGTGAACAGCCGCCCTTCGCTCGCCCGCTTTCCGAAGAACGCGAGGATGAGCGTCGCCATGCCGAAGTCCGCAAGCGCACAGAAAATGCCGTAGTCACCTTGAAGGACGGTGAATGCCCCGTAATCCACTGTGCCGAGGTTCTTTGCAATGAAATTATTGACCAGAAAAGACACGCCCTGGATGAGCAGGTTCACCAAACTGATGAATAGTCCGATGCGTATGTTTTGGAGGGCGCGTAACACCCCTATTAAAATAGAAGATTACGGCATTACCGATGTAACTTTTTCTATTTTTGTTGCCCACATAAGCGAGAGTGGCGGAATTGGCAGACGCGCCAGACTTAGGATCTGGTGAGCAATCGTGAGGGTTCGACTCCCTCCCCTCGCATCATCGTAAGATGTTGGTATAAGTTTTTTTATCTACGGAGAACATAATGACCGTTTCCATCAAAGAAACCAGTGCAACTGTCCGTTCCATCGACGTGACTTTACCCCAGACCGCCCTTACGGAACCTTTCGCGAAGAGAGTCGCGAAGTACCGCAAGGAAGTGACCCTCAAGGGCTTCCGCCAGGGACAGGTTCCGAAGCAGATGATCATCGCTCATTTCGGCGATGCGATCCGCCAGGAGACCATTGATGAAGTCCTCAACGAAACGCTGAACGCCGAACTCAAGAAGGCCAAGATTGTTCCGGTGAGCCGCATCAAGATTGAAAAGTTCAACGATGACAAGAAGAACGACATCTCGTTCACCGCAATCGCGGAAGTGGATCCTGAAATTGACATCAAGGGTTACGAAGACCTCGGGATCAAGGTCCCGGATGTCATCATCAACGAAGCGGACGTAGACGCGGAGCTCGCCCGCCTGAAGCAGATGTGGTCCAAGGACGAGGCGGTGGACCGCCCGGCCGCGAAGGGCGACGTTGTCGTCGGCAATTACCTGGAAGTCGTGATTGACGGGCAGAAGAAGGACATCCCTGAAGAACGGGAATTCCGCACGCTTCTTGGCGAATCCGCATCCCCGGGATTCGATGAAGGCCTCGTCGGCGCGAAGAAGGGCGAGACGAAGTCCATTAACTTCGTGTACCCGAAGGATCACAAGGACGAACAGTACCGCGGCAAGAAGGCCGAGTTCAATGTCGAGATCACGGACGTGCGTGAAATCGTTCCGCCCAAGATGGACGAAGCGTTCTTCAAGCAGATCGGCGTGAAGGATGAAGCGGACCTCCGGGCGAACATCCAGAAGTCCCTGTCGAACGAGAAGAAGCAGACGGCGAAGACGAGTGCCGTGAATGATGCCATCGATAAGCTTATCGAAAAGAATCCGTTTGAAGTTCCGCAGGGCCGTGTGCATGATCTCATCGCGTACAGCCTGAAGCAGCACTCGGAGAACAAGGACGAGGAAATCGAGCCGACGGAAGAGCAGATGAAGACGCTCGGCCCTCAGGCGGTCCGTGAAATCAAGAAGCACCGCATCCTGGGCTTCATCGCGGACAAGGAAAAGATCAAGCCCACGCAGGCGATGGTCGATGGACGCCTCAATGAACTTGCCGAGGCGTATCACGTGGACTTCAAGTCCCTGAAGGACCACTTCCGTCAGTCCGGTCGTATCGTCGGCCTCCGTGAGGAGCTTCGCATCGATACCGCCGGGGACTATATCGTCGGCATCCGTCCGGCGGCTCCGGAAGACAAAGAAGAGAAGAAGGCTTAAGGATTACAGGGAGGCAGCTGATGGTCATTCCTACCATAATCGAAAATACGGGCCGCGGGGAACGCGCATACGATATTTATTCGCGTCTCCTTAAGGAACGCATCATATTCCTCGGCACGCCGATCGATGACGAAGTTGCGAACAACGTTATGGCGCAGCTGATTTTCCTGGAATACGAGAACCCGGAAAAAGATATCACGCTGTACATCAACAGCCCGGGAGGCTATGTGTCTTCAGGACTCGCGATCTACGACACGATGCAGCACATCCGTCCGAACATCGCGACGATCTGCATCGGAAACAGCATTTCGATGGCCGCGGTGCTCCTTGCCGCGGGGACGAAGGGCAAGCGCTATGCGCTCCCGCATTCCCGCATCATGCTGCACCAGCCTTCGGGCGCTGCGACGGGGCAGTCCACGGACATTCAGATTCACGCGAAGGAAATCATCCGCACGCGCGATATGCTGAACGAAATCATTTCGAAGCACACGGGCCGCGACCTCGCGGAAGTGCGCCAGAAGACGGACCGTGACTTTTATCTGAGCCCCGAAGAAGCGCTCGCGTTCGGCGTGATCGATGAAATTTTCCCTCCTCATAAGCAGGTTGGCGTTTAATGTATAAAAGCGGCAAGAACCACCCGCAGATTTCCTGCAGCTTCTGCGGAAA
>JBAYFD010000220.1:0-3081 GCA_041667365.1 Fibrobacteraceae bacterium
GCGAGGGAATCCTTGGGATCCACGAAGTGATCCATTCCGACGAACGTGAATCCCGCCTGCATAAAACGACGGCGGGCATCTAAGAAAAGTTCCAGCTTATGGCGGGCATCCGGGCGCGGATATTTGTCAAGCGCGCGCTGGTTCGCCTTGAGCGCCGGGAGATGCGCGTAGCTGTAGAGGGCGATGCGGTCCGGGTGCGCGTCTATCGCCTTCTCGATGCTCTCCGAAAAATGAGCTTCCGTCTGCCCCGGGAGTCCGTAGATGAGATCGAGATTGATTCCCGAGAAATGCAGGTCGCGGGAAAGCGCGAGGAGGTCCTTTACGGGAAGGAGCGAAGGCTCGCGCCCGATGATCTTGAGGACGTCCGGGCTGAAGTCCTGTATTCCGTAGCTCACGCGGGTGAAGCCTATTTTTGCGAGGGCGCGGAGACGTTCCTCGGTGATGCTCGCCGGATTGCACTCGATGGCGATTTCCGCGTGCGGCGCGAAAGTGAAGCGTTCCCGGAGGCGACCGATAAGCTTCTCCAGATATCCGAACGGGACGCTCGTCGGCGTTCCGCCGCCGAAATGAACCTGCGTCACGGGGCGCGAAGCATCGATCCACGGAAGTTTTTCATCCATTTCCGAAAAAAGGGCTTCGAAATAGCGGTCGCGCACTTGCGGCGCAGCGAGGACTTCCGAAGTGCAGCCGCAGAAAAGGCAGCGACGGGCGCAAAAAGGAATGTGAAAATAAAAGCTTAGATTCCTAGGAAG
Source organism: Fibrobacteraceae bacterium (assembly GCA_041667365.1). Lineage (GTDB taxonomy): Bacteria > Fibrobacterota > Fibrobacteria > Fibrobacterales > Fibrobacteraceae > JBAYFD01. The sequence continues at coordinate 753 of JBAYFD010000220.1, forward strand.
AAGTGCATTCGACGCTCTCCAAAGCGCTTCTATGTCTTTCTTGGATTCCGCTTTATGAAATAAATTCGCAGGGGGGTAACTTGTATAGCGCGGAGCGTTCGTATCGTAGCGGAGGAGGGCCTCCAGAATTGTATCATCCGTCATATCTTCAATATAGCAACTCAAAAAGCGCTACGCCCAGTGGCAATGTTTTTATACATTTTCCACAATGCGTTTCTTATGTCAACTTTGCGTTTTAGGTTGCGTCTCCTTGGTCGCCGCCTGCACCATGCCCACCCGCACGGGTTACGACCGAAGCATCGGCGGTTACGAACCTAAAGACTCTGCGGAGGCTTCCAGCCGCGCCGCATCCGACACGTCGGAAAATTTTTCACAGGATACATCCGCGGAACTCGCCGCCTGGATGGAAGTCGTCAAGCCCTGGCTCGGCACCCGTTACCGCTATCATGGCCATACGAAAGCCGGCACGGACTGCTCCGGCTACGTCATGTCCATCTACGAAGAAAAAACCGGCAAAGGCCTCCCCCACAGCTCCCGCGACATGTTTAAACTCGGAGAATCCGTCGATGTAGAAGACCTGCAGCCGGGCGACCTCGTGTTCTTCGGCGGACACTGGGGAATAGACCATGTCGGGCTCTACCTTTCCGGCGGCAAGTTCACCCATTCCAGCTCCTCAAACGGTGTCATCATCTCCCCGCTATCCGATCCTTACTGGCACGCGCGCTACCGCGGTGCAAGGAGACTCTCCCAATGACCGCGAAAAAAATCGCAATCCAGGGGCGCCGCGGCGCCTACAGTGAAAGCGCGGCCTATTATCTCTTCGGCAAGGACATCGAAATAGTCCCGATGGACACCTTCGAGGAAATCTACCAGGGAATCGAGACGAATTACGTGGACGGCGGCGCCGTGCCCATCGAGAACTCCACGGCCGGTTCCATCTACGAAAACTACGACCTTCTTTACAAGTGGCGCCACCCCATCGTCGCCGAAGTCACGCTCCAGATCGAGCACTGCCTCTGCGCGCTCCCCGGGACGAAATTCGAAGACATCCGCCGCGTGCTGAGCCACCCCCAGGGACTCGCCCAGTGCAGCCGGTTCTTCGACGCGCATCCGCAGATCGAAAAAGTCGCCTTCTACGACACCGCGGGCAGCGCGGAAGAAGTCGCAAAGCGCGGAAACCGCACGGACGCGGCTATCGCGAGCGGATACGCGGCGAAGCACTACCACCTCGATATACTCTCGACGAATCTCGAGAACATCAAAGGCGTGAACTTCACTCGCTTTTACGGAATCCAGAAAGCGCAGCCGCCCCTCATCGAAGGGAACGACATCAAGACGGCGCTCCTGTTCGAGCTTTCCAATTCCAAGGAATCCGGAGCGCTCTACAACGCCCTCGGCGCCTTCGCAAAGCGCAACCTGAACCTCACCCGCATCGAAAGCCGCCCGCACCCGGACAAGCCGTGGGAATACATCTTCCACCTTTCCTTCGAAGGAAACCCGCGCAACTGCCTGGTCGTCGAAGCGCTCCAGGAACTTCAGAAATACACCAGCTTCATCTACCGCCTCGGTTCCTTCCACGAAGGCAAGACGGAAAAACTCAAATACGAAAATTGATTTATGACAAGAATAGACAACCGCAAATCTGATGAACTCCGCCCGATGAAAATCACGCCGGGCTTCATTTCCAGCGCCGACGGTTCCGTGCTCATCGAAACCGGGAAGACCCGCGTCATCTGCAACGCGACGCTCCTCCCCGAAGTCCCCACATGGCTCAAAGGCAAGGGACGCGGCTGGATCACCGCGGAATACTCGCTCCTCCCGCAGAGCACTTCGCAGCGTACTGAGCGCGAACGCAAAGGCGCGGGCGGACGCACCCAGGAAATCCAACGTTTCATCGGGCGCTCCCTCCGCGGGGCGGCGAACCTCAAGGCACTCGGCGAGAACGCCATCGTCATCGACTGCGACGTCATCGAAGCGGACGGCGGAACGCGCACAGCGAGCGTCATCGGAGGCTTCGTCGCGCTCGCACTCGCGCTCCACAAAATCAAGCCGCGGATCCAGGTGACGGAACAGATCCTACAGCACGCGATCACCGCGATTTCCGTAGGCGTCGTCCACGGGGAACCGATGCTCGACCTCTGCTACGTCGAGGACAGCGCCGCGGACGTTGACATGAACGTCGTAATGCGCGACGCGAAGGAATTCATCGAAGTCCAGGGAACGGGCGAACACGCCGCATTCAGCCGCAAAGAACTCGGAACGCTCCTCGACCTCGCCGAAAAGGCGTGCCGCGAAATTTATACGAAACAGATGGAGCTCATCGGCGGCA
>JBAYFD010000221.1:0-3077 GCA_041667365.1 Fibrobacteraceae bacterium
ACCATGAACGTCACGTAAGTCGTCGAAAGAGGCAGCTTGAGAGACGTTCCGAGGGCGATCAGAAGACTCGCGAGCACCAGGTTCACCGAAGCGCGGATAAGGTCGAACGCGGCATCGTCCGCCTCCAGCTCCAGCTTGGTATCGTTGAAGCGGGAATTGACCCAGCGCTTCAAGGATCCCGGCAGGATTTTCAAAGCAGTTTCTGCAGTGGAACGGGACGCGCGGACGATCGCACGCGCCATCGGATTCGAGCCGAAGACTTCATCCGCATCGCCCTGCCGTGAAAGCGCGACGGACGTCCCAATCACATACTGCGCCTTTTTGGAACGCCAGAGGACGATCACCATCACCGCGCCCGCGAGAAGCACAATCCACCACTGCCCTTTTTCAGAGCTCTGCAAGGCGGTCATGAAAAATTCATCGGGACGCGCACCGCTCGCGGCATAAGCTCCGTAAGCCGAAAGCCCCGCAAGCGGAACGCCGATGAAATTCACTAAATCGTTGCCGGCAAAGGCGAGCGCGAGCGAAAACGTACCGCAGGCGACGATCAGTTTGAGCACGTTAAAGCGCAGCAGATAAAGTATTTCGGAAAGGACCGCGGAGCAGACGAAGCAAGCGACGAGGACGGATATCGAATGGGACGAAACGAACCTTTCGATCGCGGGCGTCATCAGCACGGAACCCTTGAGTCCTTTGAACAGAATGAAATAGATGACGGAACTCAGGCCGACGCCGCCGAAGAGCGCGATGAAATATTTTTCCCGGGCGCGGTACCCGAACGTGAAAAGCAGCCGGGCGGCATACTGCACAAGCACGCCGAACGTGAACGCTATCGCGACCGATACGAAAATACCGATAATGACCGACAGCGCCTTTTCCGTATTGATGAGCATTCCGAACGTCAGATCCCCCGCCGACCGCGCGATTTTGAGAATCGAAAGAGCGACCGTTCCGCCGAGGAGCTCAAAGACGAGCGAAACCGTCGTCGACGTCGGAAGGCCAAGCGAATTGAATACGTCGAGAAGAATCACATCCGTGAGCATCACGCCCATCAGGATCGCCATGATTTCATCAAAATGAAAATACTGCGGCTGAAAAATGCCGTGCCGCGCGATATCCATCATTCCGCCGGAAAAAGCCGCGCCGACGAAAATGCCGACCGAAGCGATAATCATTATCTTCTTGAGGCTGAACGCCTTGGAACCGATTGACGAGTTCAGAAAATTCACGGCGTCATTGCTCACGCCTACGGAAAGATCAAAGATGGCGAGGCAAAAGAGCAGAAGTATAGCTATAAAATAAAGTGTTATCATAAGTCTCCTTTGTTTCCACAGAGCAAAGGTAACCCCCCGGAAGCCCTTATATCAAGGGCTTTTTGAAGGTTTAGCGCGATAATTACCTTGACTTTACGTGAATTTTACAAGCCGGAGACTTGACAGGAAAGCTCTATGGCCAAAGCAAAAAAGCTCCCGGCGTTCAACAGCCGGGAGCCTTTTGGTTCTTGGATGCAAAAAATCAATTAAAGGGCGAGTTCGCGCTCCGCATACGCATCTTCTACCGTTTCACCGTCTTCGCCTTTCAGATAAAGAACGGATGCTTTCCCCGCATTCTTCAGGGGAACGGACCGTGCACGGCCCGCGCCCGCGCCGGAGAGACGCTGAATCACATTGCGGTACACGATGCGCCCTGATGCGTCCGTGGACGTTTCGCGCAAGATGCTGCACTTGAAACTGCGGCCCTTGCGGTTGCGGAGGCGCACGACAAAGCGGAGATTCGCCGAATCCGCCGGAGCGCAGCCGATGTACGCCTTGAAATCCTTTTCATAGCGGTACAGATCGCACAGGTAATGCCATGCGATTTCCTGCGGGAGGAATCCGAACATGCGGCAGAAGCGTTCATCACCGCTCAAAAAGCGACCGTGGCCGTTCACTTCGCAGACCGCGGTATCCTTATTCTGAATTTCATTTTCCATCATCATATCACACCCCCTATTCATTGTAGCGGTAGAAAACATCGTCACTGGTCAGCGCCATTGTACTCCACCGCACATCATCAACCAGAACACTCAGATTTTCTTTTCCGAAATATACGGACACGGAAGCCTTCGCGGAAAGCCGGGACACTGATGTCTTCGCACTCATCGCAAGCATTCCATTTCTATACAAACTAATCGTCGAGCCATTCCACACGGCGACAAGATAGACCCACGCGCCCGTCGGCACCGGCACGGAATCAACGGCCGCCGACGCGCAGGAAAGAGAATCCCCCGTGCCACCCGCAAGGAAGAAAGCGAACGAAGGCTCCGTCACACCGCATTTTCCCTTGATCACAGCAAGGCTGAACACGGATGTATCGGAAAATCCGAGCTTGCCGAAGATATTCTTCTCATAGACGGAATCCGTATCCATCAAGTCCTTGACATTCACCCAAGCCTCGACAGTAAGTGCCGTAGCAGAATCCAGCACTCCGTTATCATTCTCGATCACGGCGAATTCATCCGCGCCAGAAAGGGAAAGCGCAGAACCCGCGCCGTTCCGCCCGGTGACCAGGGAACCGCCGTAAAGCGTCGCGACTCCGGTAAAGCCGCGGACATCATTGAACGTGCCCGCCGAGGCCGCGGGAGTCAGATAATCCATGGTCCAGTAGCCCTTCACCGCATAATCCGTGGAAAGCGGGAGCACCCACGACACAAAATTCACATATTCAAAAGCCACATCCGCCGCGACTTCGCTCGAAACCGGGCCGCTCGTTTTCAAGGTCGTATCCGCGGAGGATGAGCTTCCGGAAGCGGCCACGCCGGAATCCACGGGAATGGATACTTTATAATAGGAACTCATCACGTAACTCGGCGACGGCGAAATCACCGACACAAAATACTCGCCGCCGGGAATTCCTTTCAGGTTAAAAGACCCATTGCTGTCCGCGACAGTGCGCCACGCCGTGCCGGGAATGCACACGACTGCGCCCGAAGCGGCGGAATCAGGGCGCAGATAAACGTTACCTGCGATTGAAGATGTGGCAAAAAGTCTTCCGGAAAGCGCTACCGGCTTCCCGACATATTCCGTAAGCGCATAGAA
>JBAYFD010000222.1:0-3020 GCA_041667365.1 Fibrobacteraceae bacterium
AAGAAATTCAGAACGCGCCTGTTCCGTCGCCGCCTTCACCTGGGAAAGATCTTCGCGGGCGACGCGCACATCTTCCATAAGGCGCGTGCGCTCCGCCATAAGCGCGTCCACCTTCTCCTTGCTAGCCTGATACTTTTCGTTAAAGAGTTCGCGTTCCTGATTCTGCGTCTCGCGGTCTTCCCAGCGGGAAGCCGTTTCCATATCGCGCTTCTGGCGGGCATCTTCGAGGTCCGCCTTCGCGGAATTGAGCGCAGCGCGCTGCTTCACAAGTTCATCGCCCGGATTCTGCTGCGCAAAAGAAAAGGATGCGGCAAATGCAATCGTCAAAAATTCAAAGATTATCTTTTTCATTTTGCATTCCCCTTCACCGAAACAGAACCGGAATGGCGCTCAACAAGGCCTGATTTCACAGGAATCATAACAGAAGGTCCTGCGATAGGAATAGTCACGAGATGCGGCGCACCCTTGCCCTGCGCGACTTTCATCGCGTCCTTGATATCCGTCCGGAGCGAAAGCGGTTCCTTCACATAATTCCAGGAGTAACCGTTCTTCCCATTGGAAAGCCAGAAGACATCCTCCCCGTCGTTGCTCACGAAAATCGAAGCGACCGCGCCATAGCGGAAAAAAGTCCCCGAAACGGAACGCCCATCCGGAGTCTTGAGAAAGCCATCCCAGGCCTCCGTCGTATAACCCAGGCGGATGCGTTCACCGAGCACCTCGAACACGCGCCCGAGCGCATCATCCGGGGCGATGATCCCTTTCCGGAGCTGGGATGCGGTCTCGCGCACGCTCGCAACGGCTTCATCCGTCTTGTACGGGAAATCCGCCTCAAGGAACGGGGCGAGCGAATCAATGACATCAGCGAGATTCAGGCGGTATTTGAGTTTGCGCGCTTCGTACCAGCGCGTGCCTGCGGCAGCATTATTGCGCGCATCCGCAAGACGTCCGAGTTCCTTATGCAGGGAGTCGATTTCCGCCTTCAGCGCACGGTTCTGGTCATTCAGGGAAAGGACCTTCTGGCGACTACTTTCCACGAAATCCGCATGGCGCTTCTTTTCCGCCTCGTGCAAAGACTTTTCGCGGGCGGTCTCCGCCTCCACGGACTTAATCTCTCGCCGGATGCCATCGACCGTTTCCTGGGCGAACGACATTGAAAAAGTACAACAGAACAACAAAATGCACATTTTGCTCATAATGGCAAAAAATACAAAGAACCCCCGGCGAAAACCGAGGGCTCTTTTGAAAATCCCATTAAAAAACGATAAATTAAAATCAGTGTTTCATCTTAAGATAAGCCGACGTATATTTCGCCCCGTGCTTTTGAAGGAGCGAAATGATGCGCGTGTAGCCTTCGTTCTTCGCCCAGTCAAGCACGGAATATCCCTGGCTGCATTTGACGTTCACGTCGACACCCTTCGAGATGAGATACTCGACAGCATCATAATGACCGCCCTTGGCAGCAAGATGTATCGGGAAATACCCATCCGCGCCACGGACTTCGAGCGGGGCTCCCGCGTCGCCGAGGATGCGGAGTCCGTCCGTATTGCCGACCTTTGCGGCGAGCGCGACGGATGCGCCGAGATCGTTCACCGCGCCCTCTTCCTGAATCTTCTGCACGAGGAACTTCACGATGTCCGTATATCCCTGCGCAACGGCGTCATCCAGAACGGATTCCCCATTGCTATTCGTCACGTTGAGACGCGCATCGTGAGCGGCGAGATACTGAAGCACGTCAAACTTGCCTTTGTTCACGGCGATGGCGACGGCGCAGTTGCCCTTGTCATCGGCTTCATTTATATCAAATTTGGCGAGCAGGAACAGCGACATATTCGCCGTATCCCCGTTCGCCGCATAGGAATTAAACTGATTGGGCGTAAATGCGATTTTCTGCTTTATAAGATATTTGCGCACAGACGACGGATCGTTAGGATCCATCTTATCAGAGCAGGACGTCGCCAGGAGCGCAAGAGCGCAGACACCAATGCACAGAGCCAGTTTTTTCATATTCGGAATCTCCATTTTAAACTTCTATACGCAAAAAATAAACTTTTTATTCATTTTTTAATGTAAAAGTGAAGTTTACATCAAAAAAAATAACATAATTTAGGCGTATGAATCGCGTTTGCGCGTTGATAATTATATTCGCCGTCTCTACTTTTTGCGGCACCGCTCCCGCTTTTTCCAGGCAAATTATGCAAATGGAGCCCATCCGCTATGAAACCGCCCCGCATTTCGGCCTTTATTACGGCGGAGGAAAACTATCAAGCGACAAAACCATCGCCGAATTTTACATCCACGGCGAAGCCTTCGGCACAAAGATACACGCGTATCCGGCATTCGGCATGACCGGGGAATGGCCGTGGAACGAATGGATTTCCAGTTACGCCCTCGCCACCTATGAGGAAATTAAGATCCGCTACGGAAAAGACTCCGGAGATGATGAAAAATTTTATTCCCATGATCTGAACCTTCAGGCGGGCATAGAGTGCAGCCTGCCCATTTTCAGAAGCGAACGCGCCCAGGTGGCATTCAAGCTCATCGGGCAAGGCGGGGTTTCCGGCGGATACGGCTTTTTCTCTAATTCAAAATTTGACAATCCGAAAATCTGGGGCTATGCCTGGGGCGTCGGAGCAAGGCTTCTCTGGCAGCGGTTTTCGCTCGCGGGCGGAATCCGGAACACGCACACCTACTGGCACACTTACTTCAGCCGCAAAACTGGCGAATCAAAGGGAGACGACTCTTTTATGTTCGACGCCGACGCCACGGCGCAGCCGTTTTTCTCACTGAGCGTCGCGCTGTTCTAACTCCTGCGTCACTTCTCGATCAGAAGCGATTCCCCGGGCTTGACTTTCGTATCCTTGAGATGATTCCATTCCACGATCTGCTGAATGGTGACATCGTATCTGCGGGATATATCCCACAGGGATTCCCCGCTCTTCACCACGTGCCGCCGGCTGCCGGAAAGAACCGGACGGGACTTGCCGCCGTTGACATTTGAACGCACCGGGGCAGAAGACGAT
>JBAYFD010000223.1:0-3009 GCA_041667365.1 Fibrobacteraceae bacterium
CAACGCTCAGCAACAAAACTTCTGCAACGTCCTGCACAGGAGCGCCGAATCTATGGGTTTTGATATATGCTCGTTCATGCCGGCGGAGAAACATTCCTTCACATCATCATAAACCCCCGCGGGCGCCGTCAAGGACAAAATGATCCCCCGTGTAGAAAATTTCCGTATTATAAATCGTGCCATAAGCGGGCATAGGATCCTATACCCGCGTTACCGGCAAAATTCAGAAAGCGTTTCAAACAAGAGTTCCCGGTTGATCGGTTTCGCTATATGCGCGACCATACCGCCAGCCAGGCATTTCTTTACATCCTCATCATAGGCATCCGCAGTCATCGCAATGACGGGCACGGTCTGCGCATCTGGATGCGCCATCGAACGGATCAGTTTCGTCGCCGCATAACCGTCCATTCCCGGCATACGGATATCCATGAGAATGGCGGAATATTCGCCCGGAACAGATTTTTCAAACAGCTCCACGCCGCGTTCCCCATCGGCCGCGGAAACAACGATCATATTCTTCTCTTCCAGAAGCGCGCGGATGATTTCCGCGTTCATCGCGTTGTCTTCACAGACCAGCACCTTCTTTCCGGTGAAATCCCGTTCCGGACGCGAAACGCCCGGAGTTCCATCTTTTTCATCCACGAGTTCCAGCGGAATGAACAAAGTGAACGTCGAACCCTTGTGCTTCTCGCTCTTTACGTCGATGATACCATGCATCAGCTCCACAAGACGCTTCACGATAGAAAGTCCTAACCCGACCCCCATCATTTCCGTGGGCTCCACGCTGCGTTCCTGCGAGAACGGTTCGAACAGATGTTCCTTGAACTCGGGAGCGATGCCGACACCCGTATCGCTCACGGAAATCCGGCAATTCATTCCATCCACGGACGGAACCAGAAAATCAATATGAAGGCCGATGGAACCGCCGCGGGGCGTGAATTTTACCGCATTCGCAAGCAAGTTCAAAACAATTTTCTGTAATTTCAGCCGATCGGCGCGGATATACCCCGGAAAAAGTTTTCCAATATTAATGGAAAGTCTGACACCCTTCGCATCCGCAGAGCCCTTGACCGCCGTCGCGACACCGGAGAACATTTCCGCGGCATCGAACTTCTCAAGGTTCAGAGAAAGTTTTCCGCTCTCGATTTTTGAAAGCTCAAGCGTATCGTTGATAAGCCTGAGCAAAAGGTCCCCGGAGCTCTTGATTTTTTTCAAATAGTCCAGGTTCTTTCCCTCTTCGGGATGGCGCAGCGCGAGATCGGTGAAACCAATGATTGCATTCAGCGGCGTGCGCATATCGTGGCTCATGCCGGAAAGGAACCGGGACTTCGCTTCATTCGCCTGCGATGCGGCGAGCGCCGCCCGGGCGAGGTCATTTTTCCGCTCCTGTTCCTGCATATAAATTTGTGTGACATCAATACGGGTCAGGAGAATCGTTGCCTTCGTGCCGTCAAGATAACTGAATTTGAACTGTTTCCGGTACAGCGATCCTTGCAGATCCTTGATGGAAACGGCAAAGGAATAGACATTCTTCCGCGCAAGCCCGGAAATGACCGTTTCCAGATTCATCGACGCGGAAAAGGCATCGCGGTCAGAGCCGGCCACGGTCTGTAACAGCGCATGTCTGCAATAATCATCATATTGATCCGGAATGGAAAGAGTTACGTCGCGCGTGTCCTCCCTTACATTGCGGAAGGCTATGGTCCTCTTCCGCACATTAATGAGCGCGATATAGTCATAATCCTCTTTCGTTATGCATTCCGTTATCCGCGCATTCTTAATGGACTCATCGGAATCCTGGCCGTACACGACCGCTTCCAGATCTCCCGTCTCCGGATTCTGAAGCACGTTTACATTTATCGTCGCCCAGCGGACATCCTCTTTTTCCACTCGCCTGGGATAATCGAATGACAAATGGGAATTCCCGCGGAGGAACGCCGCGATCAGCTTTTCCCGGCTGAATGTGTCACGGAACACCGAAAGCGAAGTGATGTCAGACAAACGGGAGGCAACTCCTTCGAAAAAACCGTCCACGGTGCCGGAGTTCTGGAGAGAAAGAATATCGGCAAAAGGGCTCTGTCCTTCGCCGCAGACATTTTTCGTCAAATTCAGGCGGAACGAACCGATCGTATCTGGAAGGGAAGAGAAAAAATCGCTGATGGAGCGGTCATAGCGTTCTTTCTCCATCTTATACTGCGTGATATTCTCGCTTATTCCGTATGCGCTCTGCGGCTTTCCGTCCCGGTCGCGTATAAGTTTATATGTAACGCGTTCGCACCAGGGTTCGCCGCCGGTAAACTTCGTATCGTACCAGAAATCACAAGGAGGAGGTTCCTCGCCGCGGTCAAGCGACGCATACATTTCAAGGTACTTTCGCTGATCATCCGTTTCTATCCGCGGAAGCATGGATTGCGGAACATTCTCAATGATACCGGGAAATCCGAAGCCTTTGAAATTTTTAACGGTATTGGAATTTTCGATCATCGTTATCCGATGAGCGCCGATATCATATTCCCACGCGGATAGTTTTCCGACTTCGACCGCAGTTTCATAAAGTCGGCGATTCCTCCAGATGGCATACTCCGATTCCTTCTGGGCGGTAATATCCGTAAGGCTCACATAGCCAAGCTGAGAGCCGTCGCCCTGCGGCACGGAACGACCCTTCGCATACACCCAGGATACATCTTTCCCGGCTTCCCCGATCCTATGGACGCAGCTAAAAGAATGTCTGGCCGAAAACAGGGCGATGACAGCTTCCCGGACAATGCGGGCATCATCCGGATGCACGTGGACGAACAACGAATCAAAATCCCTCACGATTTCCTTTTCATCCATCCCCATCAGTTTACGGAAAATGACATTGATGGTGACAAGCGAAGCGGAACCGTCCTTGAAACGGAACACAGCGACGCCGGAGGGGATACCGTCTATCTGCGCCTTGAGGTCCTCATTCGCATTTTTAAGACTCTTGCGCGCACGCGACTCCGCCGTTACATCCGACGAATATAC
>JBAYFD010000224.1:0-2994 GCA_041667365.1 Fibrobacteraceae bacterium
ATCCCCGATTCCATTCCGGCAATCAAGACGGACCTGAAGCGCCTCGACCCGGTCGCCGATTGGCTCGTATGGTTCGGGCATTCCTCTTACCTGATGCAGCTCTCGCAAAAGCGTATCCTCGTGGATCCCGTATTCTACAAGGCGTCCCCGGCAAGCTTCATCAACAAGGCGTTCAAGGGCACGGACATCTACAAGCCCGCGGACATGCCCGAAATCGATTATTTGGTCATCACGCATGACCACTGGGATCACCTCGATTACCAGACCGTGAAGGAACTCAGGCCGCATGTGAAGCACGTCATCTGCGGGCTGGGCGTCGGCGCGGATTTCGAATACTGGGGCTATGGTTCCTCACAAATTACTGAAATGGACTGGGGCGACAGCGTTTCGATAGACGGGTTCAAATTTTACTGTCTCCCGGCGCGGCATTTCTCCGGTCGCTGGCTTTCCCGCAACAAAACGCTCTGGGCATCATTCCTCTTACAATCGCCTGCGCAAAAGATCTACATCGGGGGCGATGGCGGTTACGACGGACGGTTCAAACGCATCGGTGATCAATTTCCGGGAATTGACCTCGCCATTCTTGAAAACGGGCAGTACAACAAAAATTGGAGCAAAATTCATCTGATGCCAGCAGAACTCGGGCAGGCAGCGCGCGACCTCCGCGCCAAGGAATACATGACCGTGCATCATTCCAAGTACAAGCTTTCCACCCACGCCTGGGATGAGCCCCTCAGAAACGAGCAGAAGCTCCGCGACGATTCCCTGAACGTGCTCTCGCCAAAAATCGGCGAAGTCGTGAAACTGAAATAGCCACGTTCAAGACACAGATGTCATTTTATGTCATAGCCGGAATCAGCGGATATTATTCAGCGGGCGATAGGCATTGAACGTGTAACCCGTGCGTTTATTGAATAGCCGCCGTAGTGGCCGTTTCCTTGCGGATCAGGTCGCCGAAGTAATCCGGGGAAAGGCCGAGTTCCGTGCCACGCAGAAGATCGGGGTGGAACACGGGCGGATGGAGCGTCTCCACGCCCAGCAGGCCGTCATACTGCTGGATCGTGTCGGGTTTTGTGATTGCGGAATCTTCCATAAGTTGCCTCTTGATGTTCTGAAAATAGAGCATTCGCGACACCCCGGCGTTTTTTCGGTCGCTAATCCGTAATCCGGGTACAAAATCGTATTGACAATAAGCCACAGGGCGTAAAAAAGTTCAAAATCATTTGCAGTGGAAAAGAAGTTTGCATAAATTTGAAAAAGGCACAAGCTGCCGATATACGGAATTTTGAGGATCCCCGAATGGAGCTAAAAAAAGAGACTATCGACTATCTTGCGAAAGTGACACCCGGCTATGTCGCCATTTACCGCGTGAACGGCTCCGTGGTGGAAACACTGTATCATTCGCCGGATCTCCCGGAACAGAACGGAATGTCGCAGGAAGAATACGACAGGCTTACGGCGGGCAACGCCTCCACGATCGTTCTCTCTGAGGATCTGCCCGGGCTTATGAACGCCATCCGCAGGAGCATCGAGATCGGAGACCCCCTCGACTATCATTACCGCGTAATTCACAAGACTCAAGGTTTCGACTGGGTGCATGCCAAGGCGCGGATCTGCGGCGAGCTCAACGGCTGCCCCGTATTCCTCGCCACTTACGTCAACGCATCCGTGGAAACGGACATTTACCGGAAAATCCTGAACGGCACGGACCGGATGATCTACATCTGCGACAGCAAAACGCGCAAGCTCCTATATGCAAACGAGACCGCGATAAAGCGCCGCAAATCCGTCTCAGGCGATTTCGCCGGGAGCACCTGCTATTCCTATATGCAGGGGCGGGACTCGCCCTGCGAAAGCTGCGCTCTGAACCGCAGGCAGGGAACGCCTTTATTGGAAAAACGTTTCGACGCGGACAGGAACATCTGGGAATGCATCACCGGCGAATTCACGAACTGGTGCGGGCACGATGCGTTTGTACACTACGTCAGCGACATCACGGAACGGGAAAAGCACGAACTCGAACTGCGGAACATCCTTGACTCCGAAGACAGCCTCGTCAAGAACATTCAGATTCTGAACGGAACCGGCGCCATCGACAGCCGCCTGAGTTCCGTGATGAAAAATATCGGCGAGTATTTCGAAGCCGACCGCGCCTACATCTTTGCGGTGGACAAAAGCGAAGAAACATTGAATAACACTTACGAATGGTGCCGCGAAGGCATCAAACCGCAGATTGTTTTTCTTCAAAACGGCGACGTTCACTACATCGACCGCTGGCTTCCTTTCTTTGAAAAGAAAGCGTGCGTGATAATTCCTGACATTGAAAAGATCCGCGAAAGTAATCCTAATGAATACAACATAATGGCCATGCAGGAAATCCGCAGCTACATGGAAGCCCCTATTTTCATGGATGACAGGCTTTACGGGTTCCTCGGAGTGGATAACCCGTCCGCGGAAAAAATTCTGCACTCCAAAGACCTTCTGCTTTCTCTCGCCTATTCGCTCTCCAATGCGCTCATCCGTGAAAAAAGCGAGCAGCAGCTCAGCAGCGCCAAAAAGCGTTATGAACTCGCCGTCAACGGCGCGGGACTCGGCGTATGGGAATATCACATTGCCGAACGCACGATTACAAGCCCCGGCGAAAGTTTCAAAAAATTCGGCATCGCCGGCAAGATTCAAAATGTACCGGAATCCATTCTGCCTCTCTTTATCGACAAGGAAAAGCCGCGGTTATTAGAAATGTTCACAAAAATAGACAACGGCATTCCGAAGATCACGGAAGACTTCTGGATGCGCTGGACGCCGGATTCGCCCCTGCGCTGCGAACGCGTCATCTACTCCACGGTAAAAGACGCACAGGGAAGACCGACCATCGCCTACGCCATCGGAATGGACGTCACACAGCAAAAGCAGGAAGAGGAGCGTTTCCATCAGTCCATGCAGGAACTCCTCGCCGTAAACCCGGACGCGCTAGGAACGCTGCAGGTGAACCTC
>JBAYFD010000225.1:0-2988 GCA_041667365.1 Fibrobacteraceae bacterium
ACTTTGTTTTTGTAGGGGCCGCCCTCCGGCACGGCGTCTACGCATCCGGCCCCTGGGCGGAGCCGCGCCATTCCCGCGGCTTTTTCCGGCTTCCGTCGGTCGCCGCGCCGCGGGGCGCCTCTCCGCCCACCCCGGAAAAACTATCTTTGCGATGTGGCATTTTATTCCGACGACATCATTCAGCAGCTCAAGACGCACGCGGATATCGTGAACGTTATCCAGCAGTTCGTGCCCCTCAAGAAATCGGGTTCAGGGCGCTACGTCGGAAAATGTCCCTTCCACGACGATCACTCCCCTTCGATGAACGTGAATCCGCAACTCGGCATCTACAAATGCTTCGCCTGCGGCGCGGGCGGCGACGTGTTTAAATTCGTCATGGAACACGAAAAAATGGATTTCAGATCCGCCGTGGAATGGGTCGCGAACGACACCGGCTTCGCCCTGCCTTCGCTCGGCGCGCCGGAAAACAAGGAAATCGCGGAAGAGCGCGAACTCGTCAAGGCGCTCAACGAACTCGCGGACAAGTGGTTCCAGGAAGAGCTCCAGAAAAGCGACACCGCGCGGAAGTACATTGAAGGACGCGGCGTCACACCCGGAATGCAGAAACTGTTCCACATCGGCTTCGCCCCCGAGGGCCGCGAAGGGTTCCTCTCCCACGCAGCGAAAAAGGGATTCTCCCCGCGGCAGGTCGTGCAGGCGGGGCTCGCCGTGGAACGGGAAAGCGGCGGTATCGCGGACAAATTCAGGAACCGCCTGATGTTCGCGATCCAGAACCTCACGGGAATGGTCGTCGCCTTCGGCGGACGCATCATCGAAAAGAACCCGAACGCGCCCAAATACCTGAACAGCCCCGACACCGCGCTGTATTCCAAGGGCAATATACTCTATGGCCTCACGCACAGCCGCCAGGAAATCGCAAAGACGGAATCCGTGATCCTCGTCGAAGGGTACTTCGACCTCATCAGCCTCTACCAGGCGGGCGTTCACAACGTCGTCGCCGTCTCCGGCACGGCGCTCACCGACATGCACGCAAGCATCCTCGCCCGCTATGCGAAAACCGCCTACCTCGTGTTCGACGGCGACGCCGCGGGCCGCAAAGCCACGCACCGTTCGCTGGAAATCATCCTTCCCCACGGCATCGCGCCGCGCATTTTTTCGCTTTCGCGCGCAAACGGGGAAAAAATCGACCCGGACAACTTTGTACACGAAATTCCCGACCCGGCGAACGCGTTCCGCGCGGAACTCGGCAAAGCGGAAGACTTCCTGAGCTACCTTGCGCACACGATGCCCACGGACTCCCCGGAAGACCGCGCCGCGTTCATCACTTATGCGAAGTCGCTCATCAAAAGCGTCCGCGAAGACGAACTCCGCAATCAGTATCTGCAACTTCTGAGCGAGCGGTTCAACACAAACGCGAGCCTTTCCCGCGTAAGGGCAATCGACGAGGCGCGCTTCAAAAAACACAGCCGCGCACCCGTGCCGCAGCTGGAACCCGGTCCGGAAACGGAAATGCCGGCGGCTCCGGCAGCGCCCCAGGTGCAGTGGGCGGAAATCCCGACGCTCGAGCTCCGCTTCGTGACCGTCATCTTCAAAACGCAATCGCTGTGGCCCGCCGCCGCCACATTCTTCGACCTCGAGTTCAGCACCGCGGACATTCCGTTTTTCGAAGCGCCGCTCATCCGCGAACTCCTCGAAAGCGGGCTTGCCCTCTACGCGGAAACCCAAAGCATAAACCTGGTCATCCTCCACGGCAAACTCACGCCGACCCTCGCCGAAATCCTCGAAGGCCTCCCCGACGAAGTCTGGACCGAGGAGACAGCGCAAAAAGAATTTCTCGAAAGCATCGTGGAACTCGAAACACGCACGCTCGACCGCTTTCGCGACAGTCTCAAGCAGCGCGAAGCCACGGACGACGTTCTCCGCCTGCGCCTCGACATCCAT
Organism: Fibrobacteraceae bacterium; assembly: GCA_041667365.1. Lineage (GTDB taxonomy): Bacteria > Fibrobacterota > Fibrobacteria > Fibrobacterales > Fibrobacteraceae > JBAYFD01. Next base: position 1,942 of record JBAYFD010000225.1, read on the forward strand.
TCCGAATCGAACATTCTCCAGAAACTCCTCCGCACCAGCCGCGCGGACAACCCGGACTGCGCCGCGATTTTCAAAAGCGCACTCGATGCGCGCACCAAGCTCCTCTACTACGGCGAAAAAGTCGTGGGCCTCGGCGAGGTCTGAACGGAGCGTCGCGCAAAAAGCTAAATTGCACCCATGCTCTCGATTCATCAGCTCAAAGCAAGTCTCCTCGATGGAACACAGATCTTAAATGGCGTCGATCTCGAAGTCAAACCCGGTGAAATCCACGCCATCATGGGCGTGAACGGCTCCGGCAAAAGTACGCTTTCCAAAGTCATCAGCGGGCACCCCGCCTACCGCGTGGACTCCGGTTCCGTCACCCTGAACGGCAAGGACCTGTTTTCGCTCGATGCAAGCGCCCGCGCGAACGAAGGATTCTTCGTAAGCATGCAGTACCCGATCGAAATCCCGGGTGTGCTCAATATCGAATTTCTGCGCATGGCGGTGGATTCCAAGCGCGCCTACCTCGGGCAGGGAAAAATTTCCGACGCGGAATTCTCGGATAAATTAAACGCCAGCATGAAGCTCCTTGAAATGGACGAGCGCTACCGCGAACGCGGCCTCAACGACGGATTCTCCGGCGGCGAGAAGAAGCGCAACGAGATTCTACAGATGGCGATGCTCGAACCCGCCGTTTCCTTCCTCGACGAAACGGACTCCGGCCTCGACATCGACGCGCTCCGCATCGTCGCGAACGGGATCAACCACATCATGAACCCGTCCCGCTCCGTCATTCTGGTGACGCACTACGAACGCCTCCTCGATTACGTGAAGCCGGATTTCGTACATGTCCTCGCCAAAGGGAAGATCGTCCTTTCCGGCGGCCCCGAACTCGCGAAGAAGCTCGAAAAAGAGGGCTACGAATGGATTCCCGGAGCCTCGTAATGCAGGTAGCAGCCATCCGCCGCATTTCCGGGCTCGGAATTCCCGGGCGCAAGGACGAAGCGTGGAAGTTCTTCCCAGTCGCGAAACTTGCTGCGATCAAGATCCCCGCCATAGCGGACG
>JBAYFD010000226.1:0-2956 GCA_041667365.1 Fibrobacteraceae bacterium
CCCGATGAACGCCGGGCGGAATACGCGAAAGACGTCACGTACACGACGGCGAAAGAAGTCCTCGCCGATTTTCTGCGGGACCGCATCGCGCTCGGCAAGGAACAGAATTTTTCGAAGCGCCTCATCGCGTCCCTCCGCGAGGATCAGGCAATGCTTTTCAGCAAAGTCGTTCAGCGGGGGCTCCATACGGCGATCGTCGATGAGGCGGACAACGTTCTCATAGACGAAGCGGTAACGCCGCTCATCATTTCAAAAGAAGAACAGAACGAAGCGTTCGTCGCCTCCTGCACTTCCGCGTTGAAAATCGCGGACAGACTGAAGATAAACGAAGATTACGAACGTGACGAGAAATTTCGCTCCATCACCTTTCTGAAGGACATCGAAAGCCTCATCAGGGAACACCGGGAAGAACACCCGGGGCCGTTCTCCGGGATCCCCTTCCAGAAAGATCTCGTACGGGAAGCGCTCGTCGCAAAAGAGTTCTTTCACCGCGACAGGCAGTACGTGATCGAGGACAAGAAAATCATCATCGTCGATGAATCGACCGGACGCAAGATGCCCATGAGGTCCTGGAGCGGCGGACTCCATCAGCTGATCGAAGCGAAGGAGGGCCTGCCTCTTTCCCCCGTCAAGGAAACCGAAGCGCGGATGAGCTTTCAGCGTTTTTTCCGGTTCTATGCAGCATTTTCGGGGATGACGGGAACGGGCAAGGAAGCCGCCGGTGAATTCTGGCACATCTACGGGGCGCCCGTGATCACCATTCCCAACAACAGGAAGAGCCGGCGAAAAGTGTCCGGGCTCCGTGTGTTCGCCGATAAGGAGAATAAATTCGCAGCCATTCTCCGTGAAATTCAGGCCGTGCACGCGACGGGAAGGCCCGTCCTCATCGGCACGCGCAGCGTCGCCGTGAGCGAGGACATTGCGGCGCGTTTAACACAAATGAACATTCACTGCAACGTGATCAACGCCGTCCGCGAAAAAGAAGAAGCGGAAATCATCGCGGGCGCAGGCAAGCAAGGGGCAGTGACCGTCGCGACGAACATGGCAGGAAGAGGCACGGACATCAAGATTCCGGAAAGCGTCCGGAAGCTCGGCGGCCTGCACGTGATAGCGACGGAATGCCACAGATCTTCGCGGATAGACCGTCAGCTGTTCGGGCGTTCCGCGCGGCAAGGGGACCCGGGGAGCGCTGTGCCGTACACGAGCCTCGATGACGATCTGCTCATCCGGAATCTGCCGAAGCCGGTGCTCCGCTTCTTAAAGTTTCTCATCCGCGCAATGCCCGGTTCCGCATACATCGCAGGCCGGCTCGCGGTGCGGCTCGCGCAAAGGCTCGCCGAGCGAAAGGACTATCAGAGCCGGTTCTCCGTCCAGAAAACGGATTCCTGGCTAGACGAATCACTGAGCTTTGCTGGCGAGGATGTCCGATGACTACTCATTTCAAATTGATTCTGCTTTTCGCCGTCGTTCCCCTGTACGCGGCAGCGCAAGTCGCGCCCCCCGGAGATTCGCTCGTGCTTTCGCTCGATTCCGCGCTTTCGCTACTTATCGCGAACAATCCGGACATTCAGCAGGCAAAATATGAATGGCTTTCCAAAAGCGAGGCCGCCACCGCCGCCTACGGGGATTTCGAGCCCAGGCTCGTAGGCCGCCTCAACAAGGAGAAAGGGGAGCATTCCGACGCGCTCTATGCGGAAACGAAGGACGAGTACAAACTCGGCGTGGAGGGGAAGCTTCCCACGGGGACTTCGTACAACATCGGGTTCGATCAGGTCACATACAAGCACAGCGATTATACTTCGGAAATTTATTTCGGCGCGACGCTCAAGCAGCCCGTGCTCCGCAATTTCCTTTACTGGGCGCCGATGAACGGAGTATTTCAGGCAAGGCAGGAAGAAGAAGTCGCTTTCCAGGCCTACCGCAAATCCATAGCGGAAATCATCGAGAAGTTCTGCACATCTTACTGGGATTACTATTATGCGCTCAAAGTCCTGGAATTCGAAACGGAATCCGTGGCGGTAGCGGAATCCATTTCCGTGGATGCAGAAAAGCAATTCAAACTCGGGCTGCTTTCCGCGATCGACGACGAAAAGACCATCGCCGAGCTTTCCATCCGCAAGTCCAAGCAGCTGGACGCCAAAAGCAACCTGCGCGACGAACAAAGTAATTTCCTTCTGCTCCTGAACGATGCAGGGCTCCTGCGGAACAAAAGGCCGCTGACGATTCACCCCGAAACAAAAATCGATTCCGTCTGGGCGCCCGATTCGCTCGCCCTACTTGATTCCCTTAAGAAAATCCATCCCGAGATCCTGATGCAGCAGGCCGAGGTGGTACGGCGGAAACTGGTGAAGGACACGCACAAGAGCGAAATGCTGCCGGAACTCAACCTCACCGGTTCCTACGGAATCCGCTCCAGAGACGACAACGCGAACGAAGCCGTCGCGAAGTTCCGCTCCGAATCCCGGCGGGACCACGTGCTTTCGGGAGGCTTTGAAATAGAAGTTCCCCTTTTCGCAAACCATAAGGAAAGGCACCTCGCCGCAGCGGAAAACGCGAATGTGCGCGGGGCCGAAATCCGTATGCAACTCCTGTGCAATAAAATAATGGAGGACAATCTAGTCCTCGAAAAGCGCGCTTCGGAAATCATGTCGCAGCTCATTTACGAACAAACTTCCGTAAAATACCGCAAGGAAGAGCTCGCCGAGGAATTTAAGAAGATGCGCGCCGGGAAAAGCAACTATCACGAGATTTTCGATATCGAGGAAGACCTGCGCGAGGCCGAAAAGAAAGAGATAGAAGTCATCCGCATGACGCATCTGCTGCAAATCAAGCTGGACAAATCCCTCGGCGCGCTGCTCTCCCGGAACAGGCTCGAATACAGAAAAGAGGGCGAAATATACCTGAGGGAAGACCTGGGGATATGAATGTCTTCGCGTTGCATACATCTCCTATGCAG
>JBAYFD010000227.1:0-2946 GCA_041667365.1 Fibrobacteraceae bacterium
AAGTAAACGAGAACGAATGCGATGCCGAAGAATCGCAGCACGTAAGTGATGATGATCTTTGCGTCCATGAATAATCTCCGAAAAATCTTTCCTTTGAAAAATACACAAAAAGCAAAGGAAAATATTCCCGACGGCGCAAAAAACGGGGACATAAGCCCGTCCCGCAAAGAAAGAGGGGAAAAGAAAGGCAAAAGACCGGCGGATTCACCGGCAAAGAATATAAAAAGCCTGAAGAGCCGGGTTATTTACTTTGTACTAAACGCGGAATTTATCCCTTGACGTGAATGGCCGCTGCAAATTCCTTGAGGAGCACGGGATCCTTGACTTTTTCCCAAAGCGTCCCGGTGACGATGATCTGCGCGCCCGCCGCGACGCGAACTGCGGCGCTCTCCGGTTCGCGGATTCCGCCGCCCGTGATGATAGTGAGTTCCGTCGCCTTGCGCGTGTAAGCGATATGTTCCACGGGCACGGGATTCTCGGCGCCGCTCCCGGCTTCAAGGTAAACATAGCGCATACCCATAAGTTCCGCGGCGACGGAGTGCACCATCGAAAGCTTGGGCTTGTCCGCGGGCACAGGCATCGTCCCGCTGATATATTCCACCGCCGTCCGCTTGCCGCTGTTGATAAGCTGGTACGCCGTGGGAATCGCTTCCATCTTGAGCGCGCGCACGAGGACACCCCCGCGCGTCTGCTCATCGATAAGGTAATTCGGATTGCGCCCGGAGACGAGCGTCGTAAAAAGAATCGCGTCGAAGCCCGGCACCACCTGGCTCGCGCCGCCCGGGAAAAGGATCACGGGCAATTTGACCTGGGACTTAAGGACCGCCACCTGACGCGGCAAATCGAAGTTTCCCATGAATGACCCGCCCACGAGGAGCACGTCCGCGCCGTTTTCCGCGGCGAGGGTCCCCGCGCGGACGAGAGCGGAATCATCCGAGGAATCCGGGTCGAGAAGAACGGCGAAAAGCGCTCCGCGTTTTTCAATGGATTCATTCAGCAGGGTTTCTGTCTTGCCAATTTTCATAAAACCTCGTAAAATACCCGCAAAAATTAGCAAAATATTAAAAAGCGAATAAATTTGACCTTACTTTATCCCGGCTATAAGGACCGGAGCGGCCAAAAATCCAGCAGTTTCAAGAATTTTTCATCTTACTGAAAGGCCCGTTATAAACGCAATATTCATTTTTATTAAACGGGAAAAAGTACTCCAATTTTTTGTATTATTTAGCTCACAATGCCCTCCTCTACGGGAAAAAAACAAGCCTCCATTCTAATCGCCTTCGCGATTCTTATTGCAGGCGTTTTTGCTGTGGTTTCCGCAAACGCATACGCAGACTCCGCCAAGGCGACAGTTTGCGCGGCTGACCAAGCCGGTGAGGAAATTCATAAATTTCCGCAAGAGCAAAGCATAGACTGCTTGTACGAACCGGTCCAACAATGCCTCCGGGAAGAGCATTCCAATTTCTGGAACGGCGCCCATGGACGCGGGCTCTACAGTTTCGTATATTTTGAAAAGGTCAGCAAAAGCAAATCGTGGATCAACCACCACGGACATCTTTCCAAGGACACTTCGCTTTGGTCATGCGCTCCGAACGAATACTTCGTGTTTACGCTCAAGCGCATCCTTTGTTAATAGTTTCTTTCTCCGAAGTTCAAAGAAAAAATAACATCCGCACTCGTCTACTTAAGATGCCTTAGCGGAACATACAACGTTTTACAAAAGGCGACCTCTTCTAGAAGGCGCCAGAAGAGAAAGAAATGGGAAACATATCTAAAATGGAAATGGCGAAGGCTGTTTTCGGACATCCGTCCATAAGGGTCGAAAAGTCATTTTTCGGCCTCAAAACAAAAGTAACCTACACAAAAACGAATAGCGTAGTCAAAGGGCTTTACCTTGAATACTCCATCGACGATGGGAAAAAAATCGATGAATTTTTGAGTGTGGAGGAAGGATCCCTCGATGACGCGGTGCAAAGAATAGGCAAGCTCCAAACATCCGGCTACGGAAACTACCGACTTGCCTTATGCCATTCGGAAGACAATCGCTTCGCCGCATTGCAACTTTACAAATACCAGAATTTTTCATACGACACCGATGGAAAAGTCTGGATTTACGAAGGCGACGATGCAGAAAAGCGGCTCCATCCGTTCATAAAGTAACGAAGCTAACGACGCTTTTATAGCACAGAAAATCCCCGGCGCTTGTAGCGTCCGGGGATTTTGCATTCTCATTGTAGGCCGCGAGGCCCTCGCTTTTCAAAGCGTCCCGGCGAGGCGATTACGCACCGAGTTTCGCGCGGATCCAGCTGTCCGCATTCGCAATGGCTCCGGAAATTTTTTCCGGGGAACGCGTTCCCGCCTGGGCACGGTCCGGGCGTCCGCCGCCCTTTCCGCCGCAGGCCGCAGCGAGTTCCTTCACCAGGTCGCCGGCCTTAATCCCCTTCTTGCGGGCATCATCGCCAACGAGCACGGCAATGCTTCCAGAAGATTCGAGTTTGTTCACAATCACCGCAACGGCATTTCCCGGAAGTTTGTTCTGAACACCGTCCAGCAGATCCTTGTACTTATCTTCGGGCGTGTTCAGCTCACGTACAAAGAGATCCACGCCGGCCACGTTGACGGCGCCCTTCAGCATTTCACCCGCGGCAAGCGTCGCGAGCTCAAGCTTCGCGGACTGCAGGCTCTTTTCGAGGCTCTGGGTTTTCGCAAAACTCTGCGAAATGCGGTCGAGCAAATCCGCGTCCTTGCAGCGGAGCTGCTCGCGGAGAGCGGTAAGAATCTCGGAGCCTGCGCGGAGGAGGCTGAGTGCACCGCGGCCAGTCACCGCCTCGATACGGCGCACGCCGGAGGACACGCTCGATTCGGAGACGACCTTCACGATGCCGATTTCACCGGTGCAGGACACATGCAGACCGCCGCAGAGTTCACGGGAGAACTCGCAGCCAG
>JBAYFD010000228.1:0-2910 GCA_041667365.1 Fibrobacteraceae bacterium
ACCTTCAGGGTGTCGTAACCATCCGCCGTTACGCGGAGGTCATCGGTTTCGCCGGCCTTTCTCAAAATGGCCTTACCGCGTGCTCCGCTGTAAATGCCGCTGTATTTACCGGATGCGGAGAACCGGAAGCTCTGACGGGCGTTCCCGACCTTCACTTTGGCGAAATAGTTGCCTTGGGCGTTCACGAAGCCTTCGAGATTCACGGAGCCGGAACCCGAGAGCGTCGTGTTCAGGAGACGATTGCCCATCAGGTCGAAAATCTGCACCTGGACGAGTTCGCTCCCGCTTTGCGAATAAGTGAGCATGCTGCCTTGCACGCTCAGAAAATTGGGCGAGGAATAGGAATGGATCGCTTCCGGGGGCTCGTCTTCGTGCAAGGTGAATTCTCCGTTCATGCCGGTCACTGTGGTTTTGCCCTTGGTTAACAGTATGACGTTTGCGCCGGAAACGGCTTTGCCGTCGTCGCCTTTCACGGAACCGGAAACCGTATACGCATTTACCGTGCCCATTAAAAAGAGCACGGCTGCAGCGCCTCCAAAGAAAGAATACTTCATAAGTTCTCCTTATATTTTCACAACCTACACCTATATATATGTCTAAAGCCGGCTTTTATAAAAAGAAGAACCGCAGATATCATGGACAATAAATCCATAAAAGAATTTATACAGAATAAACTTTGTAATAAAGCGCTGGGCGCCGCCTATGCTATTTGGACGGGATCAGTACGGTTAATACACTCGTTGCAGAAAGCCCTTCTTTTCCATGAACGCGCTGGCGCTTTGCAGATTTTATGCGTAGCCCTCATTCTCGCGGGAATCGTCGGATTGAAACTGCTTGCGAAGTGACGCGCCGTTCCGTGGATAATTTGTCAAAGAAATCTTGACCCGATAGAAAATTTCTAATCGCTGAATGGGGTACCTTTAAGGAAAAGGTGTGTTATGTCAGTGTTGAAATTCTGTCTGTTGTTCTTTGCGGGCATTTCCTTCGCCGATAATCCGATTTTCCAGACGGATTTCACGGCGGATCCCGCTCCGGTTGTCATCGGCGATACGGTATTCGTGGTCACGAGCCACGATGAAGACGGCGTGACTTATTTTACCATGAACGAATGGCGGATGTTCTCTTCCACCGATATGGTGAACTGGACGGACCGCGGCGTTCCTATGAAGAACGATGGTTTCACCTGGGCGGACAAGGATGCTGCCTGGGCGTCGCAGATGGTGGAACGCGACGGCAAGTATTATTTCTATGTGACGACGACGAAAGGCGGCCCCCGCGCCCTGGGCGTCGCTGTCGCGGATCAGCCGGCGGGCCCCTACAAGGATGCCCTGGGTAAACCCATCGCAGGCCCCAACTGGGATTACATCGACCCGACTGTATTCGTGGACGGGGAACAGGCATACCTCTACTGGGGTAACCCTACCCTCTACTATTGCAAGCTTAAAAAAACCATGACGGAGTGCGACGGGGATGTCGTGAAGACCAATGTGGACAAGGGCGCCACCTATAATTATACGGAAGGTCCGTGGTTCTATAAACGCGGCAATTTGTATTACATGATCTATGCGTCGCATGGGGTTCCTGAAAAAATTTCCTATGCGACGAGCAAGAGCGCGACTGGCCCGTGGGAATACCGCGGCATTATAATGAATCCGGACAACAAGGCAAATGAAGTCGGGCAGTTTGCCTTTACTATTCATTCTGGCGTCGTTGATTTTAAGAACCGTTCGTTTTTCTTTTACCACAATCAGAACCTGAGGGGTGCCGAAGGTTATACCGGCGGCTTTACGCGCTCCGTCGATGTCGAGGAATTCACTTATAACGCGGACGGAACAATTCCGCTGATCAAGACGACCGCGCTCGGCGTTCAGAAGCCGATTCACAATCTGGATCCGTTCAAGATCGTCCAGGCGGAAACGAAGGCGTTTTCGGAAGGCCTCCGCATGAATATCGTGAGCCAGCAGGAAATTTATGTGAGCGGTATCGATAACGGGGATTATCTGAAGGTCCGTTCCGTGGATTTCGGCGATGACGGTACTGCAAAGTTTTTTGCGAAGGTGAAGGGGTCTTCGGGTTCCATTGAGCTTCATCTCGATAAGAAGGACGGCACGAAAATTGGAACGTTGAATGTGAAAACGGGCTCTTCTTTCGAGGAACTGGAAACTGCGGTGGATAACGTGACGGGCGTCCACGATTTGTTCCTTGTCTTTGCGGGCTCCGGATCGAATATGTTCGAGTTCGATTACTGGTATTTTGAAAGCGCGAAGGCAGCCGTTCCGCAGGGACCGTTTTGCGGCATAGGCAAGTCGGATTGCAAGGCGTGGGCGGTTCCGGGGAAGATTGAGGCCGAGGATTATGACATCGGCGGTCAGAACAAGGCGTATTACGATGAAACAGTGGCGAATGAAGGCGGCGCTTACCGCGAAGACCGCGTAGATATCGTCACCCCGGATTCGCTCGCTAAGGATAAATTCGTCGTGGGCTATACGGCTGCAGGCGAGTGGCTCGAATATACGGTGAATGTCGCGAAGACGGGTGTTTATCAGTTCCGCGCGGATGTTTCCAGCGGGAATGACGCTGCCGGCTTTATGCTGTTCGTGGACGATACCGCGGTTACCGATACCGTCAAAGTCGGAAGCACCGGTGATTGGAACACCTATAAGATCATCGAAGGGGAAACAAGATCGCTTTCCGCCGGCGGACATGTGCTGAAACTGCTCATCACTGGAAATTATCTGAATATCGATTATCTGGAATTCGCGGAAAATTTCAGCACGGGCGTTAATTCCGCTGCAAGTCCGGAATTGAGCGTGAACGGGAACTATACGTATAAAGTATTTGATTTGCGGGGAATCGTCATCGGAAATTTTGAAATGAAGGGCGCGGCGACCGTATCGGAAATTCAGCGCC
>JBAYFD010000229.1:0-2877 GCA_041667365.1 Fibrobacteraceae bacterium
CTGTGCGATGGACCCGTCTTCCTCGAACACAGGAACGAACTTCCCCGGAAGAAGAATCCCCTGTCCCTGATAGTTCCAACGGATCAAAGCCTCCGCACCGATCAGCCGTTCCGTTTTAACATCCACCTTCGGCTGATAATACACCAGGAAGTCCCCTTTCGCAAGCGCTTCTGGTAAATCCGCTTTTATCTTCTGCGACCACAGATGGGATTCTCGGGCCTTGTCATCATAAAAAGTGACATCGGACGCATCATGACGCGGAAGCTTCTTCATCACGAACTTCGCGGCATCCACCCCGGCCTGCAAGTTATAATCACAACGGGAAAGCCGCACGAGGCCGCAACGAAAAGACGCGCGGAACTGTTTCAAGGAAACCTGATCGCTCATTTGCGCACAAAGTTCAAGAACCAGATCAATAGCCTCTTTATCCGGGCGATCTTCCAATAGCAGGGAGAACGACCCCATCAGATTCTTGCAGTGGCACACAAAATCTTTTCTGCGGCAGGATATGGCGGAAGCGACCCGGCGCAAAGCATCGTCTCCGCCCTCATATCCGAAAAGGCCATTGACCATGCGCAGATGGCGCATCTTTATCACGACGAGAATATAATCCTTGTGCTTCTGCTTTTTCAAAAGCTCGCCCACAAAAAACTGCATCCACGCCCAATTGCGGAGCCCTGTCAACGGATCCAGATAGGCAAGCGCCTGCATCCGTCTTTTATTAGCGGCATTCAATGCCCACAAATACCAAAACACACCTAGCAGAACTACGATCAGCGATCCCAGAAGGAGCATCGTCGTCATATCCAGCCGGCTTTCAAAAACAAAGACAAACAGCAACAGCAAAAGAGCCACCACTGACATCATCGAAAAAGATATTTTGAAGTCTTCCCTACGCATAGATGAAATTAAAATAATCAAAAAGCGGACGATCGTAAGCAGAAATTAATAAGCAAAGCCTTTCTTCATACAAAAAGCGGCACCTCTAAGGCGCCGTTTTCCAAAATATAGAAGGAAAAGGGTATTACGGGACTTCCACGGAATCCAGAATTTTCTGCACCACGGTCTCCGCGGAGACTTCTTCCGCCTCCGCCTCGTAGCTCAGAATGATGCGGTGACGCATCACTTCCATCGCCACGGCCTTCACGTCTTCCGGGGTCACGTAGGCGCGTCCCTCAATGAACGCATGCGCCTTCGCCGCCTGTGCTAGTCCGATCGATGCGCGCGGAGAGGCGCCCACCGTCACAAAATTTGCGAGATCGTTCCGCTTGATCCCGGCAGGGTCACGCGTCGCGACCACGAGGTTCACGATGTATTCGCGCACCCGTTCGTCCACATACACGGACTTCACAAGCCTGCGGGCATTCAGAATGTCTTCCTTCGTCGCGACAGCCGTGGGCTGCTTGAGGCCCGCGCCGCTCACCGCGTCGAGAATCTTCATTTCATCGCCCTTGTCCGGGTAGCCGACCTTCACCTTCAAAAGGAAACGGTCCACCTGAGCTTCCGGCAGCGGATACGTGCCTTCCTGCTCAATCGGATTCTGCGTCGCGAGCACGAGGAAAGGTTCGTCCAGCTTATACGTTTCATCGCCGATGGTGATGCAGCGTTCCTGCATCGCTTCGAGGAGTGCACTCTGCACCTTGGACGGAGCACGGTTGATTTCATCCGCAAGCACCAGGTTAGTAAAGAGCGGGCCGCGGCGGGTCTCGAAACGGGCTTCTTTTGCATTGTAAATCGTCGTGCCCACGAGATCCGCAGGGAGCAGGTCCGGGGTGAACTGAATGCGCTTGAAATCCAGGGAAACGGCATCCGAGAACGCCTTCACCGCGGTCGTCTTCGCAAGTCCGGGAAGGCCTTCCAGAAGCACGTGCCCGTCGGCGAGAATGCCGATGAGAATGCTTTCCATCATCGCCTTCTGGCCGATGACCGTATTTTCCACTTCGCGCAGAAGTGCATCGCAAAACGCGCTCTGCTTCTTGATCTTTTCAGAAAGTTCCTGAATGTCGTTTTCCATCAGTTATTCCTCATCTTCTTGAATTTGCATCAACTTCGAGGCGAGTTTCCACGTCTCCAGATTCATAAAGGCATCGCGTTCACCGCCGCCGTAGCGCGCATGGGTGAATTCCTCAAGCAAGGGAGCCCATTCCTTGAGCGTTCCTTGCTTCGCAAGCGCTTCGAGATTCTCGCTTCCGTGATGCATCCCTGCCCAGTATTTACAAACTTTTTCAAGAGAAAGCAACCAGTCGCGGCTATCCGCGGCCTTCACCCGCGTCTTCAGGACAAAGAATTCCCCACGGAGAGTTTCCTCTTCCGCGGAACGTTTCTTCACCGCGATAGCCTTCGCTTTCGCGCGGGAGCGGATACGCCAAAGCCCGAGGGCGATACCAAGCACGCAAACGACAAGCGACATCGCGAACGGCAGCAGATGCGAAGCGGAATTCACCCGCACGGGAACATCCTGCGACTGGAGTTCTATCGCACCCGCTTTCGTCGGAATTTCCAACCGGAGCGCAGGAACCGTGAGCGATCCCGTATCCTTCGCGACGACCGTGTAGATTACCTGATTCTCGGAAATTTCCTTGCCGCCCTTCACGCTGCGCGAAAGCTCCTGCCGCACGCCGATCTGATCGAGTCCCTTCGCATTCGCCGTGCTCACCGGCACAAGCAGAAGCGTACTTCCCTGGACGCTCCAGGACACCGTCACGGGAATTTCAAAAGTATCGCCGACCGTCACCGGAGAAATTTTGCCCGTCGCAATGTGGAGACCCAGTTCCTCTGCAGTAGGGAGCGCTACAGGCGCCGCCGCAGAAGAATCCGTACCCGGAGAAGCCATCTGTAAACTATCCGAATTCATCGCGCAAGAATATACAAAAAAGC
>JBAYFD010000230.1:0-2843 GCA_041667365.1 Fibrobacteraceae bacterium
CGCCGTAATAATCAGAAACGCCCCGCATATTCCAAATCATTTTGTATATAATAGCGCAACCGAGGAAACTTATGCACCATACCTATTCCACTAAGGGCACCTGCTCCACGCAGATAGATTTCGACCTGGACGGCGATATCGTCCGCAACGTCAAATTCACCGGAGGCTGCAACGGCAATCTTCAGGGCATTTCCAGGCTTATCGACGGAGCGAAGGCGGAAGACGTCATCGCGAAGATCAAAGGTATCCGCTGCGGATTCAAGAAAACATCATGCCCGGACCAGTTAGCTACGGCGCTTGAGGAATCGCAGAAAAGCGATAAGCAAAAAATAATAATAAAATAATGCCGGAAACGGGGTCCGGAAGCCTTCCTGAGCCATATTTCTCGTGACAATGTCCGCGATATATTTTATTTTTTAAGAAAGCGCCTTGCGCTTCAATAAAAACAAGGGATGAAGAAATGAAGTTTGTTTTTCTCTGCGATTCCAGTTATCTGAAAGGCGATTTTGCCGCTTTCGTCAACAATTTTCCCACGAACCACGAACTCGTCACGATGACGGGTGAAGAGTTTCTCCAGGCCAAGGCGTTTCCTGAGGGAACGTTCGGCCTTCTCGTCGACCGTTTCACATGGCAGAAGAACTTCAGCCTGTTCCGCTATTTCGAATTGCTCCCCGTCCTTGAAGCGCTTCCGCTCGCCATCGTGAGCCGTTCCCGCCGTATTGAGCCGCTCAAAGGCCGTAATGCGATGCGCAATTCGGAAACCGTCATTCTTCCGAATGCGGCGCAGGAAGATCTCCTCTCCGCAATTGATAAATTCGTCGCCGCACCCCCTGCCGGTCACGTTTACCCGCGCGGCTGCTGCGCTAAAAACTGATTTCCTGAATTAAATGCAACGGAAAGTTCTGGAATCGCTCGTCGCGCGCGGCGCAATAGTCGGGCTGATTCTGCCTGAAGGCAGCCATTTTTTGGCTGACATCGAAAGCTTAGGCGATGCGCTTTCTCCAGAGCACCCGTTCTTTATCATCGATTGCGGAACGCATCTTGTTCCGCAGACGACGCCCTATTCCACGAATCAGCTTTTCCTTTCCGCACCGCCTGTTTCTGCCCTGCTTTCACAGAGCCCGGAAACGGAACGTCGGCGCGCTGTCGAAACAGGTCTGTTAAGCGCGGCCATTGAAGCCAAGGATTCCGATGTACGTCAGTTCGTCCGGAATCTTTGCGAATATCAGAAGAACTGTCCGTATATTTTTCTTTTGCTTCCCGGTAACTGGAACGATACACTTTCCAGACTGCGCGAGGCCTGCGACTTAACCATTATTTTTAACGGGGATTCCGCCGCTTCCGATTTTCTTTCGGAATTAGAAGCGTCCGCTCCTTTTGCGGACCATAGCATCTGGTGGATTTCCCGCAAATATCCGGACAGCAGGACATATCCGAAATTAGCGCGCGCAATCCGGCCTTTCGCAAAATTGAAGCTCCCTGCCGAAACGGATTTTTTCGGTGATGCACCGAAGGCGGCGGAAGCCATCCGCTCCCTTTTAAAAATCCGCATACTCTCGCAGAATCCGCTTGAAGGCTTTCGGCTGCATTTCAATAGATTATGGTGGATTCCGTGCCTTGCATTATGTGCCTTGCCGTTCGTCGTCCCGTTCCATCCGGATGCCGAGCCGTCAATGCTCCGCGAAATGCGCCCTGACCGGAATCATTTCTCCAACGCGCCGTACATCGCCTTTATTTTCAACGGCGGGGAGCCGCTGCAGCGCATCGCGCGCTACGCGGCGGGGCGGTATACCGCTACAGTCACCGACAAGGACATGTTAGAGGGCTACGTGCAGGAAGTCCTCCGCAAAAACGATTACCCGGCGGCGAGCTGGCTCAAGGAAGACAGCTTGAATTACCCCCCGGACGGAACGGAACTTCACTTCGCTCCGCCGGAAAAAATAAACAACGCCGCTTACGATTCCCTCGCCCCGGCCTGGCGGTATTTTACAAGTATCTTCTCGGACAGCATCGCTTACATCACGGAATGGTATCATGCGAAGGCGACTCCGGAACAGAGACTTCACCTCGGAATAGATGTCGCGAGCCGCATGGGCGCACGCATACTCGCCCCTTTCAGCGGAAAGGCGTGGACAAAGACGGACGAGCGCGGCGGCGTCATCATCGGAATTTCGCACGGGAAGTACGTGATGCTGTTCATGCATTGCGATGAGCTCCTTTACCTGGACGGACAGGACGTGATGCAGGGAGATCCTCTCGCGACTATCGGCGTCACCGGGCATACGACCGGCCCTCACGTTCACCTAGTTACCGGTATTGCCGATCCGCGCGGCGATAAAATTTTAGGAACGACCCGTTACAGGATAGTGAACCCGGTCACATGGTACTATTTGTACACTCAAAAATAAGATAAGCGTAACTGAAAAGTTACAATTCCCATCTGTCATTTTTAGCAAAAATGCGTAATTTTGGGCCCGGGATTGGCGGTTACATTTTAGATCGGAGTGCATTTTATGTCTTTTTACCATATCGTCGCCATCGGCGTTTTAGCGCTGCTTTCCAGTTGCGCTACGGAGCAGATGCCAAAAGCGGAACTCGCGTCCCATGATTCCGCCCATAATATTCCGCCCATCGACAACATGATCGTGAATCTCAAGAAATCTTACATCTCGCAGTGCTATGCGCCGATTCTCCGCCGCGATCCCCCTGAAAATCAATGCCAGACGGAGCTGTTCCAGCTGCTCGAACGCCGCTATCATATGAATTACGATCAGAACCAGGTCAACATGGCCTCCGATGAACTGTTCTTCCGCGACGTGGATACTCGCCTCCGCAAGATGGTC
>JBAYFD010000231.1:0-2833 GCA_041667365.1 Fibrobacteraceae bacterium
AAAGGATTATTCTTGCCGGGAGTGTTCTTCTCTGGGTTATGCCGCGGGCGAAAAATGCTTGCGCGCGGGAAAATGACTGCTTATATTGACATCAGATGCGCCTCGTTCCCCTTGGTTTAGGGACGGGATGCTGGACCAAATCGCAATATAAGGGCAACGAGACGCATCTCTTTTTCATTGTCATCCTCCAAAGGCCGCGGCGCTTGGCGCCGCGGTTTCTTTATGGAAAATTTGTACTAACCGAGGTAGGATGTTATTGCAAAGGCGAGCGCGGAGAACGCCCACAGGAACCCGCTTGTGAGCCGGTGCCGTTTGCCTATGGCGGTGAATGCGATGACCGCGGTGTAGGTGAGGTATAGCCCGAAGAAGCAGGAGACGCCGAACACGATGCCACTGGGGAGGAGCGGCGGGAGGACGCGCCCTTGTTCCAGCAGGATGAAGATTGCGAACAACTGAACGATGCCGGGGATGACGTAGAGCTTGCGTGTATCCTTGTCCGCGTCCGTGACGTTCAGTACGAATGCGGCGATGAGCGTGACCGCAGCGACGGCGGAGAGAATGGGTAGAAAGATCATGCGGAGAATATAAAAAAGGCAGCCCTTGCAGACTGCCTTCGATTTTTCTGTTCTAAGAAGATCAGCGCTGAGAGCTTCTCGCCTTTTCGCCGTACTTCTTGATGAGTTCTTCCTGGATGTTGCGCGGAACCGGGGAGTACTTGGCGAATTCCATCGTGAATTCAGCCTTGCCCTGGGTCATGGAACGGAGGTCCGTCGCATAGCCGAACATCTGGGCGAGCGGGACTTCGGCGACGATTGTCGTGAATCCGATGTCGTCCGTTGTGCCGACGATGCTTCCGCGGCGCTGGGAGAGGTTACCTACGACGCCGCCCTGGAATTCGGTCGGGGTCTGGACTTCGACTTTCATGATCGGTTCGAGGATCTGGGCGCCGGCCTTTTCGAAAGCCTGGCGGAACGCCATGCGTGCGCAGATCTGGAACGCCATATCGGAGGAGTCGACTTCGTGGTAGGCGCCGTCCTGGAGTTCCATTTCGATACCGACGACCGGGAACCCGATGAGGGAACCTGCTTCCATGCAGCTCCGGAAGCCCTTGTCGCAGGACGGGATGAATTCCTTAGGAATGCGTCCGCCGACGACGGAGTTCGTGAACTTGTAGGTGTTTTCGGCATCACCTTCGACCGCCATCGGGCGCATTTCGCCGACGCACTTCGCGAACTGACCGGAACCGCCGGTCTGCTTCTTGTGCGTGTAGTCGAACTTCGCAGCGCGTGTGATCGTTTCGCGGTATGCCACCTGAGGCGCACCGGTCTGCAGGTCGACGTGGTATTCACGGCGCATGCGTTCGATGTAAACGTTCAGGTGAAGTTCGCCCATGCCCTTGATGATGGTCTGGCCGCTTTCCTTATCGACTTCGACGTGGAACGTCGGGTCTTCCTTGGTGAAGCGGTTGAGTGCCTTGGAAAGGTTCGGAAGGTCATCGCGGTTCTTGGCTTCGATGACGAGTTCGATGACCGGGTTAGGAACGTGCATCGATGTCATGTTGTAGGTGAGCGAACCATCGGTGAATGTCGTGCCGGAAGCGCAGTCGATGCCGAACAGAGCGACGATGTCGCCTGCGCCGGCTTCGGTGATGTCTTCCATTTCATCGGCGTGCATGCGGACGAGGCGGCCCACGTTGACTTTTTTGCCTGTCGTCGTGTTGACGATGGTGTCGCCCTTAGTGACGTGGCCTTGGTAAATACGGATGTAGGTGAGCTGGCCGTAGCGGTCGTTCACGAGCTTGAACGCATAGCAGACGAGCGGCTTGTCGTCTTCGCTCTTGAGTTCGACCGGCGTTTCGTTATTGTTCATGTCGAGAGCGATGTTTTTCACTTCGGTCGGGTTCGGGAGGTAGTCCACGACGCCGTCGAGGAGCTTCTGAATGCCGATGTTCGTGTGAGCGGAACCCATGAATACCGGGGTGATGTCGAGGCTGAGCGTCGCCTTGCGGATGGTCTTCTTGAGAAGTTCTTCCGAAATGTTCTTGTAGTCGCCTTCAAGCGCCTTTTCCATGACTTCATCGCTGTAGTCAGCGCAGCAGTCGACGAGCTTGGTGCGGTATTCGTCCGCCTGGGCCTGAAGTTCGGCAGGAATGTCCGTTTCGCGGATGTCCTGGCCGTCTTCGCCTTCGAAGTAGTAAGCCTTCATCTTGATGAGATCGACGACGCCCTTGAGGTTGGATTCAAGGCCGATGGGGATTTCCATCACGCAGGGCTTGTGATTGAGCTTTTCCTTGAGCATCTTCGCGACGCGGAGCGGATTTGCACCGGAACGGTCGCACTTGTTCACGAACGCGATGCGCGGGACATGATAACGGCGCATCTGACGGTCAACGGTGATTGACTGGGACTGAACGCCCGCGACGCCGCACAGCACGAGGATCGCGCCATCGAGCACGCGGAGGGAGCGTTCGACTTCGATGGTGAAGTCCACGTGCCCCGGTGTATCGATGATGTTGATGTTGGTTACTGCCTTCGTTTCCGTGTGGTGCCACGTGACGTGGGTCGCCGCGGACTGAATGGTGATGCCGCGTTCACGTTCGAGATCCATCGAGTCCATGGTTGCGCCGACGCCATCCTTGCCGCGGACTTCGTGAATGGCGTGAATTTTCTTTGTGTAGAACAGAATGCGTTCTGTAAGCGTGGTCTTCCCCGAGTCAATGTGCGCGGAGATACCGATGTTTCTGTGATTTTCTATGTCCTTCATAATGTTTCCATGGGATGGGATTTCAACGAGATGGCCGCAAGATAGTAAAAAAAGCGGACGTTCTCAAGGT
>JBAYFD010000232.1:0-2829 GCA_041667365.1 Fibrobacteraceae bacterium
CCATATTCCTTATGGCGGCAGGGGCGGCTTTCGCCCAGAACTGGAAAATGGTGTGGAACGACGAGTTCAGCACGCCCGGACTTCCGGATGCTTCCAAATGGGGCTACGATGTGGGCGGTGGCGGCTGGGGCAATAATGAACTCGAGTATTACACGAATGCCCGGCTAGAGAACGCGTCCGTCGCGGACGGAGTGCTTTCCATCACCGCGCGCAAGGAATCTTACGAGGGCAGCAATTATACGTCTGCCCGCATGACGAGCGCGGGCAAGGGCGACTGGTTGTATGGAAAAGTCGTCGCACGCGCGAAACTTCCCCGCAGCGTGGGTATCTGGCCCGCGATATGGCTACTGCCCACGGACTGGGAATACGGCGGCTGGCCGCACAGCGGAGAACTGGATCTGATGGAAAACGTGGGCTATGATTCCACGAGGATTTATTCCACGATTCACGCCATCGGCATGGATAAAGGCGGGAACACCGCGCTTGCGAACCCCTGGGACGACTGGCACGAGTACCGGATGGAATGGTTTGCGGACAGCGTTTGTTTTTATGTAGACGATACGCAGATATTCGTATATCAGAATGCCCACACGGGCTATGAAACCTGGCCGTTCGACAAGCGGTTCCATCTGCTGCTGAACATTGCCGTCGGCGGGAACTGGGGCGGCGCGAAGGGCTTTGATGATAGCCGCTATCCGCAGACGATGCAGGTGGATTATGTGCGTGTTTATCAGGATGATGAAAGTTGCACGGCGGCGTCCGCGCCGTCATCGGGTGAACTTGTATGGAACGGAAACTTTGACTGCGGCTCCGCGAAGTGGAACGGTCTGGGCGCTTATAACGGCGCGACAGCCCACGGTTCCGTTGAAGATGGCGAATATCATGTGCATGTAGGCACTGCGGGGCCCGCGGACTGGGCTGTACAGCTGAGTCAGGTCGGTCTCGCTTTTGAAAATGGCAAGACGTACCAGGTCACATTTACGGCGCGGGCTTCCTCGGAACGGATGATTTCCGTGGCCGGGAATCAGGATAAGGATCCGTGGACGACTTACGGCAAGGACTCCGTAAAGGTGACGACGGAACCGCGGACCTATTCCGTGAAATTCACCATGGCGCAGCCGACGGATGAATCCGCCCGTGTGGAGTTCGATTTGGGCGGTTCCGCGTCCGATGTCTGGATAGACAACGTGAGTGTGCGTGAAGCAGAGTCTTCCGAAGGCATCGTGCCCTCAAAGCGCGCACTGTCCCGGAGAAATGGATCGGCGCACAAATACGATCTGCTCGGAAGGACGCACAAATGATTTAAAGACAAATTTTCCAAAATGCAAAAGGCCGCCCTGTCTCTAATAAGACGGAGCGGCTTTTTGATTTTACGTTTGCAAAAGCGTCTGGATCGGCGCCCGCGCGGAGTTCATCAAAAATATCGGATGCGGAATTAAATATCTTAAGAGCATCTTCATTATCCGAGGTGCCCTTTATGTCCTTTTTTGATTTTCTGAATGCATCCGTAACTCCGCACCATACGGCGCAGAACCTTGCCGCCCGCTTCACCGGTGCTGGATTCGTCGAACTTCAGGAGGCTTCTCCCTGGGCCCCTGGATGCGGCAATTCTTACTTTATACGCAGGGGTGCCGCGCTTTTCGCTTTCCGCACGCCTGTAAAGTTCTCCCCGGATTCCCGGTTCCGCCTCGCTTCCGCGCATACGGATTTCCCTGCGCTCCGCATTACGCCGAACCCGGATAAAACCGTCGCTGGGATTCATCTGCTCCATCCGGAGGTTTACGGCGGAGCGCTTCTGAACACCTGGCTCGATCGCGACCTCGGCTATGCCGGGCTTCTCGCTTTTGAACGCGGTGGAAAAGTCGGAACTAAACTTTTCCGCGGCGGTACGCTTTGCCGCATCCCGGAACTCGCCGTTCATTTTAACCGCACGGTGAACTCGGACGGGCTTAAACTGAACGCGCAGGAACATCTGAACGCCTGCTTCGCTGCTGCCGGAGCGCCGGATTTTGAACAAATTTTACGCAGGGAACTTGCCGCAGGGGAAACTCTTCTCGATTTTGACGTCCAGTTTTTTGATGCGCAGCCCGCGGCTGTCGGCGGTGCGAACGGGGAATGGATCTATTCCGGAAGGCTCGATAATCTTTCTTCCTGCGATGCGCTCGCCGAAGGTTTGCTGCAGGCGGGCCCGGCGTCCACGGACATCTGCGGCGCGTGCTTCTTCGACAGCGAGGAAATCGGCTCCGGAACGCGCGACGGCGCGGCGGGGAACTTCCTGAGATCGTCCCTGGAGCGCATTTTCGCCGGGCTCGGCGGCGATCCGCTTTTGCTCCCCGGCGTGCTTTCTCACTCGCTTCTCATTTCCGCGGACATGGCCCATGCGGAACATCCATCATACACGGAGAAGTCCGAACCGAACCATGCGCCGCTTCTCGGCAAAGGAATCGTGCTCAAAACGAATGCGCAGAAGCGTTATGCTTCGGAGGCAGTCGCCAATGCGCGTTTTAAACAACTTTGTGCACAGGCTGAAGTCCCGTTCCAGACGTTCGTAATGCGTAACGACATGCCCTGCGGAAGTACCGTGGGGCCTCTGCTTTCCGCTACCCTCGGAATTCCTGCCGTGGACGCGGGGGAGCCGATGCTCAGTATGCACAGCATTCGCGAAATGACCGCGGCCGCGGACCATGATGGAATGATCCGCCTGTCCGCGAAATTCTTTGAATTGTAGCTCAATCAGGCTTTTACGAGAATGTCTGCTCGTTCCCGCTCCTTACGCAGAGCAGGAACCGCGAGATAGCGAAAGTGCCGATTTATTTCACTAAGGACGGC
>JBAYFD010000233.1:0-2822 GCA_041667365.1 Fibrobacteraceae bacterium
CCGGGCGAGTTTAGGAGATGATATGTACACGATGTTGAAAGATGGCGGTGTCTGTTCTCCGAAAGGGTTCGTTGCCGCGGGCGTGCGCGCCGGTATCAAGGCGAGCGGAAATCCGGATATGGCGCTCCTCAAGAGCGAAAAGGCCGCGCGTTGCTTCGCCGTGTTCACTACGAACAAAGTCAAGGCAGCCCCGGTCCTTTACGACAGGGACGTCCTGGAACACGCCCATTTCGCATCGGCAGTCGTCGTCAATAGCGGTAACGCGAATGCCTGCACCGGCCCTCAGGGTTATGCGGACAGCGAACATACTGCTCAGCTTGTGGAAGAGGCTCTCAAGCTTGCCCCGAAGAGTGTGCTCGTCTGCAGCACGGGCGTCATCGGGCACGCAATGCCGATGGATAAAGTCGAAGCCGGCATTCCCTTGCTTGTCAAGGGACTCCACGCCGACGCTTCCGAGGAGTTCGGTCGCGCCATCCTCACGACGGACCTCGCTCTCAAATCCCTCGCCGTTGAAATCAAGACGGAGAAAGGCCCCGTCTGCATCGGCGGTGCCTGCAAGGGGAGCGGAATGATTCACCCGAACATGGCGACGATGCTCGCGTTCATCACGACCGACATCGGAATGCCCATCGACTTCTTTGCGGAGTTCCGCGCGGACATCGACGATTCCTTTAACGCCATCACCGTGGACGGCGACACGAGTACGAACGATACGTGCTTCCTCCTCGCGAACGGAATGAGCGGCATCAACTACTCCGACCTTTCTATTTCGGAACAGGGCGAGTTCCGCGCCGCGCTTGCGATGATTATGCAGCAGCTCGCGAAGTGCATCGTGCGCGACGGCGAAGGGGCGACCAAGCTCATCGAACTCCGCATCGAAAAGGCGGAGAGTCACAAGGAAGCGCTCAAGATGGCGCGCTTCATCGGCACGAGCAACCTCGCGAAATGCGCCATGTTCGGCGAAGACCCGAACTGGGGCCGCATCCTTTCGAGCGCGGGTTCTAGCGGCGTTAACATGATAGCGGAACATACGGACCTGTACTTCGGCGATGTGAAGGTCCTCGAAGGAGGTCGTCCGCTGGAATGTGACAAGGAAGCTCTGCATGCGGTGGTGCGCCAGCGCGAATACAAAGTGACGCTCGTGCTGAATGTGGGCGAGGCCTCTGCGAGCGCGTACACCTGTGACCTGAGCTATGGCTACGTGAAAATCAACGCGGAGTACACGACCTGACCGTGCGGCCTGTCGCTTAAAGGAAGGACCAGCCTGCGCGGGTCCTTTTTTCATATAAATGCAAAGCGCCGGTTTTTAGATGATTTCAGCGCGGAGCGCGAACGTCTCCGCTCCCGTGATACGTACAAGTTTGTATGTGCCGGCTTCGAATGTCCCATCGAGCGCCACGGAATGATAATAGTCATCCCTGCCGATGAACGTCCCCGCGCGTTTTCCCGATTTTTCGAGGAGAATGCGGCATTCGCGGCCGGTGAACGTCCCGTTGTTCTCCTGGGCTATCTTCTGGAAAACTTCCGCGAGCTCCGCGGAGCGGGCGAAGCGTTCCTCTTTCGGCACGGGACCTCCGAGCTCACAGGCGAACGTCCCGGGGCGCGGCACGAAGCGAGTGATGTTGCAGAGCGTGGGGCGCGTATCGCGGATGATGGCGAGCGACGCTTCGTGATCTTCCCTTGTCTCGCCGGGGAAGCCCGCGATGATGTCCGTGCTGAGGGTTATTCCCGGAATGTGTTCCTGGAATGCGCTTGCGAGCCTGCGGTAATCTTCCGCGGTATGCCGGCGGCGCATCAGGGCGAGCACGCGGTCGCTTCCGCTCTGCACGGGCAGATGAATGAATTTGTACAGACGGTCATCCTGATATGTTTCGAGAATCGCGTCCAGATATCTAAAAATGTGCCGCGGGTTGCCCATTCCGATGCGGATCCGGTAATCGCCCGGGACGCGTGCGAGAATTTTTTGCAACAGTTCCGCGAGGTTCGTGCCGGTGTCGAATCCGTAGCAGCTCGTGTCCTGTCCGGCGAGGCGGATTTCCCTGCAGCCGTCGCTTACGAGGAACGCGACTTCGCGCACGATCGCCTCTTCCGCGGCGCTCGCGAGCTTGCCTTTCACGAGATGCGTAGAACAGTAGGCGCAGGCGTCGAGGCAGCCTTCCTCTATGTTCACCGTGCCGATGTAACGGTTCTCGCGGCAGCGGATTTCCGCGGGGTCTTTGTCCGTTCCCGCCGTCCGTGCTGCGGCGCTTTCCAGAACTTCGATCCGTTCGCCGTTTAGGAATCTTTTAATGAGCGCGGGCTCCGTGCGGAGCGCATATAAATTAGCGATGGAAAAAAATGAAAAATTTTTATGAAGTTCCCCGAGCAGATCCGGCGGTACACAGCCCGTGATGAGCGCGGGAATTCCCGGAAACTTTTCCGCGGCTTTGCGGAGAAGTTTGAGAGCCGTGCCGTTTCCCTTGACCGTGCAGACGTTGAGCACAAAGGCCCGCGGCGCGGCATCTGGAATGCCGAACGAAATTTTCAGCCCTTCCGCTGCAAATAAATTAGCGATGCGTTCCCCGTCGCCCGAATTCGCGGCGCACCCCTGGCTGATGACGGCGATGGTCCCGGCTCGCATAAATCCCTTACGGAACGAGACGCATCAGCGTGATCGTGGGGTAGTAATGCTTGAGAATTTCCTTGTAATCCTGACCGGCCTGCGCCCGTGCGCGCGCGCCCATCTGGCACATTCCGATTCCGTGCCCGAATCCCGTGCCGTGAATGACCCACGAATTTCCGCTTTTGGAAATGGAGAAGCGGGATGACGGCAGAATGCGGGA
>JBAYFD010000234.1:0-2818 GCA_041667365.1 Fibrobacteraceae bacterium
ATTTCGCGCGCGGTGAACGTGCCGGTGATCGCGAGCGGCGGCGCCGGGACTCCGGAGCATATTGTGAATTTGTTCCAAAGAACATCAGCGGATGCAGCGCTTGTGGCTTCGATGGTGCATTTTGGCACATATACCGTCGAAGGCATTAAGGGCGAGATGCGTGCGGCGAATATTCCCGTGCGCCATTGAACCGGATGGCTTTTCATTTTTTAAGTAGGGCAGGCTAGTATGAACCGGGAAGTTGCAGCGCGTATGATTGAGGCGGGGAAGTCCGCCGGCGCTGATTTCGTTGAAATTTACGAAGAGGAAACCCGTTCCTCGGCGCTTTCACTCAAGGACCGGGCGATAGAAACGGCGAGCGCGGGCACGGAGTTCGGTATAGGTGTGCGCCTTCTTTACGGTACGGAAGTCCTTTACGCCTATACGAGCGAGGAGAATCCGGATGCCCTGGTCCAGATGGTGCGCGTTCTTGCGTTCGGCCGCGGAAAGACCGGAACGTCTACTGTTAGTTTGTCTGTACCATCTGCGCTTTCTTCCATCGATCCATTGAAATTCAAAGATCCGCGGAAACTCGGTCAGAGTTACAAGCTGGATTTTCTCCATGTCGCGGACGATTCCGCGCGCAAGACATCGCCGCGCATCGTTCAGGTCGCGGCGTCCCTCAGCGATGATGTGACCCATGTCGAACTTTACAACAGCGAAGGCATTGCCATCGCGCATTCGCATTGCCACACGCGCATAGGGATCAACGTCACCGCGTCCGACGGCACGGAACGCATCGTCTCGCGCGAAGCTCCGGGCGCCCTCGGCGGTTATGAAGTCATTGACGCTTACGATCCGGCGGCGCTCGCCGCTTCCGCCGCGGAACGCTCCCTCCGGATGCTCGACGCGGGTTACCTCGCCGGAGGCAAGATGCCGGTTGTCATGGGGAACGGATTCGGCGGCGTGATTTTTCACGAGGCCGTCGGACATCCGCTCGAAACGGAATCCATCCGTCACAACGCGAGTCCCTTCTGCGGCAAGCTCGGGCAGGCTATCGCACAGCCCTGCCTCACCGCCATAGACGACGGCACTCTCCCCGGAGTGTGGGGAAGCATCGCCGTGGATGACGAGGGCATGGCGCCGGAGCGCACCGTGCTCATCGAAAACGGAATCCTCAGAAACTATATGAGCGACCGCGTAGGCGCGGCCGAAGTAGGCGTCCGCCGCACGGGAAGCGCGCGTCGCGAGTCGTACAAATTTGCGCCCGTGAGCCGTATGCGCAACACTTACATCGCTCCCGGAAAGGACAGCTTCGATTCGATGATAGCGAGCGTCCCGCACGGACTTTATGCCGCGAAGATGGCCGGCGGTTCCGTGAACCCGGCGACGGGAGAATTCAATTTCGCGGTCGAGGAAGGCTACGAAATCGTCGGCGGCAAGATCGGGAAGCCTGTGCGCGGTGCGACGCTCATCGGCAAAGGACATGAGATCATCAGCCGCATTTCAATGGTGGGGAGCGATCTGGAACATGCCGCGGGCGTGTGCGGAGCTTCCTCCGGGATGATTCCCGTGACGGTGGGGCAGCCGTCCATCAAGGTGGACGAAATCCTCGTCAGCGGAAGGTGAACCATCTTTACGTGCCTTGCAGCGCAAGGTGTGGCAATCTAAAAAGAAACGCACCCCGGATTTTCCGGAATGCGTTTCTTTTGGTGTTATGGGGGTTGGGATTAGGACTTTCGTCCTGTCCCTAAAGTAGATTTCCCGGCTTTCCTGCGTATCCGTTCAGTATCCTTTCCGGTGTAAAGTTTTACAACGCGGTATTTCTCATCCCCGATGCCCGCTTGTGTGTAGATCTGCTTTAATTTGTGTTAAAGCTTTTTTAATAAATATATATAATAGCTTTAATTTAATTATTTTTAGAATAATCGTGTAAAAATACTTTGTTTTTCCGTACGGGTGCCGCTTTTTTGAGATAACTTTCACACAACAACCTCAAGGAGCGTATCATGCGCAATAAGTGGTGTGTTTATATCAGTTTGGCGGGTTTGCTTCTGGGGCTTCCTGCCGCGGTGTCCGCCGCGGCTTATGAAAGCGTAAGCATCGCCAACGAAACGATTATCGCCTCTTCGGATCATTTCGAGATCCGGACAAAGCCCACGACGGACGACGGCACGGCGAACAACGTGACAGTCTCCGCTTCGGCGGCGCAGACGGCGCTGGATACGCTGGAAAAGGTGTTCCGCGTCTATCATGATACGCTCGGCCTCGCCGAACCGGTGCAGATAGGCACGACGAAGCACATCAAGACCCGCGTGTATGTTTTCGCCGCGGGACTTTTGGACGCCCTTTATGGCGGACAGGACGCTTACGGTCCCTGACGGATTTCCCGAAGGAAGTCACCGCGCCTATCGAGGGCGCCGCCTGGTATGATATTTCTTCCAGCGGAACGGAAAATGTCCCGCTTGTCCTTCGCGGTTCTTCGCTCCAGGCGGAAAAACTGGCCGGCGCGGAATGGAATGTCACGCTCCCCTCTGGGGCGCTCCGTCTGTCCGTGCTGGATGCCCGCGGACGTATCCTGGAGACCCGTGATGTGACCGGAAAAACGGCGGATTTGCTTTCCCTCAAGTCCGCGCCTGCCGGAATGTACGTGTTCCTCGTACACGGGGCTTTCGGGTCGCGTTCTGTGCGTGTAACTCGTTGATTTTAATGCAATTACGAGTAAAAACCCCGTGCGCGTGCGCAGGGTTTTTGCTATATTGTGCAGTATGAGAAATATTCAACGCTTTGCTGTATTGCTTGTCGTTCCAGCTTTGCTTTTCGCGGGGAAGGATCCCCG
>JBAYFD010000235.1:0-2817 GCA_041667365.1 Fibrobacteraceae bacterium
CGGGGTTGGTGATAGAGGTTTCTCCGAGCTGGACGTTCGCATAGATTCCGGCGACGGAATAGTCCGCGATGTTCTGGGAGATGACGACGCCGTTCGCCTTTTCCGCGGGGTAGGCGGCGTGGACCGCGACGCCCATCTTTACGGAGAACTGGTCGATGTTCCAGAGCGAGCGTTCCTCGTAAGCCTTGAACGCCCACACGGAGGCCCATACTTTGCGGATTTCGAGCGAGGGAAGGTCCTTGGGCTTTGTGGTCGCTTTGAAGGATTCGTAAAGGCCAGCGCCGTTGAAGTCCGCGAGGTCCTCGGAATTGGTGCTGGAGCGGAGCCTGACCGCGGCGGTGTCGAACATGGCGCGGACTTTGGAATCGAGCGCCGCGCCGAATGCGGAGTCGACGGGGATGTGGCGGAACATGTACTGGACGTTATCGAGCATCGCTTCGCGGGTGCGGGCGTCGGCGGCGAAATCCGTGCGGCCCGTGATGCGCGTGATGTAATCGGCGAGGTGTCCTGTGCTGTCGGCGTCCTTGCAGGCGGATTCCACCTGTCTGCAGAGGGCGGCGCCGCGGCCTTCCTTTTCGCAGTCCGCTTCGGCGCGCGTGCAGAGGCTGTCCGTCACGGTCGCATAATGGAGAAAGTTATCGTAATGGTAGAAGGGGACGGCGAATCCGTCCGGGGAATTGTCCGGGAGAATGCCGTGGAGCTCCGCGAGGTTCGCCGCCTTGACTCCGACTTTAGATGCGGAGGAGAATCCGAGCGCGGAGAATCCGGGGAGGCCCGTTTCGGTGAGGTCATAAGTGAGCGTCGTGCGGGCTTTCGCCTGGCTTTCCCAGTATTTCTGCGCTTCCGCGAGGGTCGTCTTTTCAATGGAGTAACCCGTGGATGTGACTTTGAATTTGACGAGGCTGTCGCGGAGGGCGAGGAGCGAGTCCGGGAGCGCCGCGCCGTTGAAGGCGATGTTCGGCGTGTTGCGCGACTTTGCAGCGAGATTCACGTGCGAAAGCGGCGTCTGCGCGTCCTTGGTGATGGTGCCGCCCACGAGCGGGATTTCCGCGGGGAGCGTTTCGAGGATGACGATGTCATGCGCGGAGACGATCGCCGTATCGAGCTCCTTTGCCGTGAATTTGCGGAGCGTGCCGTAGGCCGTGCCCGCGTTCATTATCTGGAGTGTGATGTTCCCGAAGATTTGCGCGTGCGTGCGCACGGGAATGTCCGCAAAGCTGAAACTGTCCGCGTAGGCAGTCGCTGCGGCTTCCGCGGCGCTGCCCGAGGGCATGTAGTAAAGGCGGTTCTTGGATGTCCCGAAATTCAGGAACTGGAGGCGGGCTTCGATCGCGCGGTGGGCGAGCGCGACTTGCGCGGGCGTTATTTTGTCCGAAGGGAAGAACGTGAGCGCGATCATGGAATCCACGGAGGCGTAATAGACGAGCGTGCCCGCGATCGCCGAACGGCTTTCGCTGTAATAGGTGTCCTGCTCGAAAGCGGAGAGTGTGCGCGGATCGCCGAGGACCTTTTGCGCGAAGCCGTAATGCAGCGGATATTTCATGGTGTTCTGGAGATGCACCGTCATTTTGCCGCTGTCGATGCCCGTGATGATGAATTTGACGAGGTAGCTTTTGCCGATTTCGGACGAAGATACGTAGGCGAGGTTCCGGAAGGCTTCGTAGCCGTCTTTCGTGTAGAGGCCCGTCGCCTGGGAGCTGTCTTCGATGAATGCGGCGAGGGTTTCGAGCTTGATTTCCGCCGTTCCGCTTTTGTCGAAATGGAGCCTGCCCGCGAATGTCGCGCTGCCCTCGGCCTTGATGACGGCGGGCATTGAATCGGAGGGGGAAAACGTGAGCGCCGCGCCCTGCTTTGTGCAGACTATCCCGCTGTCCGAGGATTCCACGGTGCCGCAGAGCGTCTTGTGCGCGCCTACGGAAACGAGGTAAGCCGAAGGAACCTTTCCGGATGCGTCGTTCACGTTTATCCAGGCGAGTTCCCCGGTGGACGGGGAATTCCCGCTATCTTCGGAGCAGCCGAGGAGAGCGAACGGGATTGCGCATAAGAGAACGGCGCGGTTAAACATTACGAATCATCTCCGGCGCATTTCGCGAATGTATCCGTGAAACTGCCGAACGAACCGTCGGCGTTCGCCTGCCTGCATACGACGGGGAGCGTGCGGCTGGAGGTGCATCCGTCTTCGATGACCGTCGTGCTGTCCGTCTTATAGACTTGCAGGCAGTCCATTTCCTGGCAGGAACGCCAACCGAAGCCGAAGGAGGAATGGTAATATTTGAATAACTTGCCGTCGTAAGTGAACGTGATGTAGTCGTTTTTATGATTTCCGCCCCAGTCGTACTGCGCGGAAGATAGCGTGATGAGGGAACCGCCGAGATAGAGCTGTGCCTTGTCCGTGCTGAAAACGGCGGTCGCGCTCATTATTTGTTCGCAGGTCTTGGGCGTTGACTGAGCGTAGAAGTAACCGGATTTTCCGCCGTAGTTGAAGGAACAGATCCAGTCCGCCTGGGAGAACTTTATTTTGCCGGATTCGCTGCAGTTGAGTTCGGTGGAGTCCGGGACGCGCGTGGTGAAGAGCGCCTCGGGTTTGCTTACGGTTGCGGAAGAGTTTCCGGTCGCGGAGCTGGAGGAGACTGCCGTGCCGGAACTCGAAGCGACCGCGGAACTTGTGCCTGCGACGCTTGAACTGGAAAGAGTGATTTTACTTGAGCTGGAGGAGACGGTCGTGGAGCTGGACGGCGCGTTGGAACTTGAGGAGTCGTCTTTTGCGCTTGTGGAGTCGTCGGAGCAGGCGGCGAAGGCGGCGAGCGCGATGGGGAG
>JBAYFD010000236.1:0-2812 GCA_041667365.1 Fibrobacteraceae bacterium
GAGCGTGTCCAGATACGCATTGTCCATCCGCTGAATATCGGAAGTTCCGGAGCTTGATGCCGCGGAAGACGAGGAATCGATGTCGGCCTTGCTGCCGCCGCCGTCAGAACAGGCAGTCAGGCCGAAAATGATTGCAGATAAAAGAATTAAATACTTTGTCATGTTTAAACCTTCAGTTCAATATTCCGAATTTCTGCTCCGTGTGGAACGATTCGCCTGTCACTTTGAGAATGTATTTGCCGGACGGGAACGTTTTTGCGCTGAATTTGAACGGCAGCATCTTTTCGCTGTCCATGTCTTTCTCCGCGAGAACGGTCATCAGCTTTCCGAATTCGTTGTAGATCGCAATTTGTACGTACTGCGGCTGGCCTATCGTGAGGTTGAATGTGCAGTCGAGCGTATAGATGTCGATCTTCATTTTGCTGAGCTGGAAGCCGCCCTGCATTTCCGAGCCGCCCACGGTCTTGTTGCTGTCGAAGTAGCTCAGGTAGAGTATGGGGGCTACGGCCTTGCCCGCTTCGCGGGAATGCACCGTATAATCGGAGTCCGATGGTTCCACGGCTGTGAGGATCAGCGTGAAAAGTTCGGATTTGTGCTTGCGTTTCATGAATTCCGTGAATGTCGGATTCCGGAGAAACGCGCCGAACGGTGCTTTGGGATCGAGGGTGACCGTGCCGAGGAACGTCGTGTAGTTCGGATCCGCGCCTCCTCCGCGCGCCTGCCGCAGCAGATAGACTCCGCCGGGGAGGTCCAGGTTTCCGGGCGCGTTCGCCCAGGTGAGCTCGTCTTCCTGCCAGTCGACGCCGAGCTTGCCGTCGCCGAATGACTTGCCCGTTTCTTCCCTGAGGCCGAAGACATTCCACTGCACGGGTTTGCGTATGCCGTCCATATTCGCGTTCAGGCGGAGTCCCGCATCGAACACCGGACCGGGAAGGCCGGAGATGTCGAACTTGAGATAAATTTTCGCGGCATCGCCTTTGCGGTTCGCGATATGTAGCAGGGAATCCTTGCCGTGCGGGGCATAAGCGTCGTACTGCGAGACCCAGGTGTCCATGCCGCGTCCGCTCGGAACTTCGTCGCCGTTGTGATCCCAGGTCGTCGTGCGCTTGTCGAAAGCGAAGATGGTCACCGTGTCCGTCGCCTGCATCTCTCCGTCATGCGCTTTGAAAAGCAGGCTGTATCGCCCGCTGAAGGTGAAACTCGCGTCCGTTTCGTAGGCGCGTTCGCTGGAGAATACGACGCGTCCGGGCCCGCTCAGCTTGCTCCATTCTACGGGCACGGAGCAGAGACCGTCCGCGCGTCCGTCGTCCGTGACAGTTCCGGAGAGCTTGGCGATGTCCGGGAGGATGACGATCTTGTCGTCGGACGCCTTGGGAACCGGAGGAATGTTGAGCCCTGAGGAGGGTATGTAGCCCACGTACAAAGGAACGGATACCCCGCCCGTTGCGTTTTTCACGGCTTCATCCGCTGTAAAATCCTTCGTTTCGCCCTTGCGGGTCTCCTGGACGATCTTCGGGTATGTGTTGCCCTGGAGCGCCGTTTCGTTGAGGCCTTCGATGGAGAGGTTCGCGCTGTCGTTCACGAACATCGGATGCATTTTTGCCTTGGCGTTGTCGATGATGTGCACGCCGACGAGTTCCGTTTCCGCGTGGTCGCGGTTGAACAGCACCGTGTTGCCGCCCTCCGCGGTGAGTCCGAGAATCCAGACCGTGCCGCCGTTGTTCACGATGCGCGTTCCGTAGTCTCCGCTCGTGTGAAGCTGGCGTGCCCAGACGTGCTGCAGATTGATGGTCATCTGACCGACGGAGACGTCTTCGATATAAAGGTCGCCGGCGTTCATGGGGTCGCTTTCGTAGCTCTTGATGCTCATGTCCTTGAGCACGAGCGTGCGGGGAGAATTGTGCTTGATGCCGCTGCCGAAGGTTCCGAACCGTTCGATTTCGACTTCGTGGAACGTGCCCTTGTCGATGATGAACTTCCCGGTGCCGTCGATGCTCGCTTCCGTGCCGATGATGTGGTGAAGCCTGTTCCGCACATGGATGTCGCGGTTGATGGTGTAGCGTCCGCCGGGGGTGAAGTACAGAGTTTCCGCTCCGTCGTCGATCGCCTGCTGGATTGCCTTGGAATCGTCCGTTCCGTCGTTCGTCGTTCCGCCGTAATCGCCGTGAATGCCCGTCCACTGCGTCGGCGCCTGTCCGTTGATGTCCATCGTTTCCGCGACGGGAAGCTTGATGGAAGAGGGCGGCGTGTGGCAGACGAGGGAAGGATCCGCGGATGTGTATTCGTAGATTTCGGGCCCCTTGAGTCCTTTTCCGCCTTTGACGGCCCCGAAACTCTGGTCGTCTATCGCCGTGAAGTATTTGCTCGTGGAGACGCTCCGCACGAAGAGCCCGCCTTCGTTCACGATCGCGGCGAGTTTCTGCTTCTGCCTGCCCGGCGTGTATTCGAGCGCTCCGTCGACGAGCGTGAGCATTGCGTTTTCACCGGCGTTGTACACCGCGGGGACGGCGTTCTTGCTCCGCAGATTGCGGATGGCGATGGTCTGGTCGTGGTTCTCGATGCCGTACTTGTTCTGCCCGGAGAGGTAGATGTGCTCGAGCGTCATTCCGTAAAGGGGCGAACGCATGAGGATGCCCACGTCGAAGCCGCGGATTTCCACGTTCTTGATGAGGAGCGGGCCGATGTTCTCCGCAAAGCCCATGTCGATGCCCGCGACGCCGGAACTGTCGCCGGAATAAATTTTCACGTTCTGCACGGTGCCCTGATTCGCCGCGTTGAAGCGTATGCCGATCGCCCCCGGATTTCCTTTTCC
>JBAYFD010000237.1:0-2807 GCA_041667365.1 Fibrobacteraceae bacterium
ATCAGAGTCACTAAGCGCTAAAGCGCAAGTGTCTCTGTTTCTTGCTCGGTTCTTGACAATTTCATTTCACCAAAGCAATTTTTAGAGGTGACCTTCCTTGAAGAAATAGATCATTTATCCCAATACAAAATAACAGGGTCGGACGTTCCGTTTAATATGTGTGTAAACAGGAATTCTTCTGTGTAAAAAACGTGTAAGCCGTCGGCGGCCAGATAAACATCTCCATTGACATTTTATCAAAGGTTTCGTTTTCCACGCCGATCATGTCCTCGTTTTTCCAGATATTTTCTCATTATTAAGAGAAGGTCACTCTATGCGCAAAAATTCACTCACGGCTATCGCCTTTACTTTAATCACGGCGGCATTTTCTTACGCAGCCACCGTTTCGAACCCGATCATCTGGGCGGACGTCCCCGATGTATCGATGCTCCGCGTGGATTCCACCTATTACATGGTGAGCACGACGATGCATTTCGCGCCCGGCGTACCGGTCATGGCCTCCACGGACCTTGCCAACTGGCGCACGGTCAACTACGCCTACTCCACGCTCACAAATTCCGACGCGATGAACCTGAACGCGGGGAAGTCCGCTTACGGCAAAGGTTCGTGGGCGTCCAGCATCCGCTACCACGACGGTACCTACTACATTCTCACGCCGTCATACACTACAAACAAAACGCACCTTTATAAAACAAAGGACATCAAAAGCGGAACCTGGTCCGAAACGCTCCTTCCCTTCTACCACGATCCGTCCCTGTTCTTCGATGACGATGGCAGCGCCTACATCTTCTACGGTTCCGGTTCCATAAGCTACGTACAGCTCAATTCCACCCTCACGGGAACGAGCGGGAAAAGCGGCACGCTCAACCTGCCGCTCGACGCCACCACGGGAACGGGCAGCTACACCGTCAAAATGGAAGGCTCGCACATGGAAAAAGTGAACGGAAAGTATTATCTGTTCGTCATTTCCTGGCCCTCCGGCAAATGCCGCACGGAAATCGTATTCCGCTCCTCTTCCCTTTTCGGGAGCTACGAAGGGAAAATCGTGCTTCAGAATAACGGCATCGCGCAGGGAAGCATATTCGACACCCCGGACGGCAAATGGTACGCGATGCTATTCCGCGACCACGGCGCCGTGGGCAGAATTCCCTACCTTATTCCCGTCGCCTGGTCAAATGACTGGCCCGTGCTCGGCACGAACGGAGCCGCGCCATCAACACTCACGCTGGACAATCCGCAGACAGACGGGTACGGCATGGTCACTTCGGATGATTTCGATGAAGAAGTCCTTCCGCTCGAATGGCAGTGGAACCACAACCCCGATAACGCGAACTGGTCGCTCTCCGCAAACAAGGGCAGTCTGAGAATCACGACATCCAGGACCGATAACGGCCTTTATTACGCAAAGAACACGCTCACACAAAGAAGCTTCGGCCCGAAATGTTCCGGGCGCATCGCCCTCGACGCGGGCGGAATGAAGGACGGAGACTTCGCCGGGCTCGCCGCGCTTCAAGATTCAATGGCATTCGTCGGCGTTTCCAAATCCGGTTCGTCGCTTTCCATCGTCGAATATCAGGGGAAATCGCAAAAGGCGAGCGTTCCCGTCAGCCAGAACAAGGTATATCTCCGCATTGATATGGATTTCACGAACCAGACGGACAAGGCGACCTTCTACTACAGCCTCGACAGTACGACCTGGAAATCCATCGGTTCAACGCTTTCAATGAGCTACACGCTCGGCATGTTCGTCGGCTACCGCTTCTCTCTTTTCAACTATGCGACGAAATCCGCAGGCGGCTATGCTGATTTCGATTGGTTTAAGATCGGAAAAGATTACACCGACGAAATTCAGCTTACCACAAAGACAGTGGCGCAGGCCCCCTATGCGGACACGCTCGCCCTGCCCGGCACGATCGAAGCCGAGAACTACGACGTCGGCGGGCAAGGCGTTTCCTATTCCGACAATGAAAGCGCGAACCAGGGCGACGTTTACCGCACTGATGGCGTCGATATCGTGAGCATCACCGGAGGCTACGCGGTAGGTTACACCGTCGATGGCGAATGGCTTGAATACACCGTAAAAGTCGCAAAGGCCGGGGTCTACACATTCGACGCCGCAGTCGCCTCTGGTTCCGTGAGTTCCTCGTTCCAGCTCTTCCTCGACAACGCCGCCATCACCGATACCGTGAAAGTGGATAGCTCTAGCTGGACGACCTATTCCTCCGTGAGCGGAACGACCAAGACGCTCACCGCCGGTACGCACGTCCTGAAAATCGCCATCACCGGCAGCTATGTGAACATCGACAAAGTCACGTTCACCGACGGCACCACAAAAATCGAGTCAAGCCCCGCGCACAGAATAACGGCGGGCACTTACCGCATCTTCGACATGCAGGGCGTTTATCTCGGAAGCGTCCCGCTTTCCGGGAACCGGTCCGAAGACGTTCCCCGGGTCCGGAACACGGTCAAGCGAAGCGGCTTATTCGTTTTGAAGGACACGGGCCGGACATTCATCGTAAACACAAAGGAATGATTTTTCCCTCTCAAGAAAGGCTCCGTCATCACCGACGGAACTTTTTTATGCGATACCGCATTGACAAATCATCAATGGGAAATACGCATGATTCTTCCAATTTGAATTTTTTCTCTTTAGTTTATACCGCAGCCCCGTCCGGTACGCGGAGCTGTTCAAGGGTCGTTGGATTATGGACGTTTTGTTCTTCCCGGATGTTCTCCGGGAGAGTTTGTGTTTGATGCCCGTGGACAAATCGTCAATGGATTATTTTCCTGAAAGAATATATCCGGCG
>JBAYFD010000238.1:0-2796 GCA_041667365.1 Fibrobacteraceae bacterium
CCAGTTGAAGAAGAGGTTCGCGAAGAATGCTCCGGAGGCGATGAAGAGTCCGGGCTTGACATCGCGGGTGCTCCGCATGAGCATGATGAGCGTGTTGGAGAAACCGAAGAGGAAGTATGTCCATCCTTGGATGCGCAGGTAGTCCGCGCCGAGTGCGATGATGCGCGGGTCGCCTGTGAAAATCCGCATGACTTCCGCTGGGAAGAGGAGCGTCGCAAGCCCGAAAACGCCGGCGCAGAGAATTCCTACGCTGAGCGTGATCGCGACCGTCTTGGAAATCGCGGATTTGTCCCCTTTGCCGAAATACTGCGCGGCGAGGACTCCGCCCCCGCTTGAAAGTCCGAAGGAGAGTAATGAGAAGACGAAGAACGGCTGGTTCGCGAGCGTCACGGCGGAAAGGGCATCCTGCGAGATGCTCCCTACCATCAGGTTATCCGTGAGGGCGAGCGAGAATTTGATCAGATCCTGCAGCGCGATCGGAAGGGCGAGCGCGCACAGCGCCTTGAAGAAGTGCGGCGTGAGCACGAACCTTTCGCGGAGAGGCACTGACTTACCCGATGCTTTCGATGTGCCCGCCCGGAGCCTTGAGAATCTTGTACGCGTAGCCTTGTTCCGTGAGGAACAGCTGGCGGTTCATCGCGAATTCCTGTTCCCGGGAATCCTGCGTGACGAGCGTGTAGAAGTGAGCTTGGCGTCCGTCTTCCTTGGGGCGGAGCACACGGCCGAGACGCTGCGCTTCTTCCTGACGGCTTCCGAATGTTCCCGAAATCTGGATGAGGATGCTCGCGTCCGGAAGGTCAATCGCGAAGTTGCCGACTTTGGAGACCATCAGGTGATGAATCGCGCCTTTGCGAAATTTGTCATAAAGAACGTCGCGTTCCTTGTTCGGCATTTTTCCCGTGATGAGCGGAATGTTGAGTTCGGCGGCGAGCTTTTCAAGCTGATCGATGTACTGCCCGATGATAAGCACCCGGTCGCTGTCTTCGCTGTAATGGACGAGGAGTTCGCGCACGACTTTGGTCTTTTCCGGATTCGTGCTGGCGATGCCGATTTTTTCGCGAGTTTCCGCGAGGGCGTATTTCATCTTGAGTTCGGCGTCCATCGGAATGCGCACTTCGTTACAGTCTGCGCTGGCGATCCAGCCCTGGGATTCCAGGACGCGCCAGGGAATGTCGTATTTCTTGGGACCGATGAGTGAGAACACTTCCGTTTCCTTGCCGTCTTCGCGGACGAGCGTCGCGGTGAGGCCGAGGCGCCGCGTGGCCTGCATTTCCGCGCTCAGGCGGAACACGGGCGCGGGGAGCAGATGGACTTCATCATAGATCATCAGGCCCCAGTGCTGCGCGCTGAAGAGCGGAAAGTTGGTGAGTTCCTTTTTTTGCTTTTCCTTTCCTGCGGATTCGTCTTCCTCGCCCTCGCCTTTCTTAACGCGCTTGTGCTGTGTCAG
Source organism: Fibrobacteraceae bacterium (assembly GCA_041667365.1). Classification (GTDB taxonomy): domain Bacteria; phylum Fibrobacterota; class Fibrobacteria; order Fibrobacterales; family Fibrobacteraceae; genus JBAYFD01. Next base: position 1,448 of record JBAYFD010000238.1, read on the forward strand.
GATCTGGTACGTGGCGACGGTGACGGGGCCGATTTCCTTGACGTCTCCGGAATATTCCTTGATCTGGTCCGGCCGGAGCGTCGTCTTGTCGAGAAGTTCGCGGATCCACTGGCGTGCCGCGGAAATGTTCGGCGTGAGGATGAGCGTGCGTGTCTGCGTGAGGGCCATCGCCGCCATGCCGATGACGGTCTTGCCCGAACCGCAGGGGAGGACGATGACGCCCGAGCCGCCTTTTTCGGAGCCCGAGGCGTAGAAGATCTGGGCCGCTTCCTTCTGATAATCGCGGAGGTGGAGAGTCTTTCCTTCGAGTGTCTTTTCGCGGAGCCGCATCGGGAGCGGGTCGCCCTTCACATAGCCGGCGAGGTCCTGCACGGGAAAGCCTGACTGCGTGAGGAACATCTTGAGGTAGCCGCGGCGTTCCGGATCGACGTATACGCGGTTCTCGCCTTCGAATTCGAGGAGGTAGGGAACGATGTCCTTAAGCCGGGAGATTTCCTTGAAAAGAACGGGATCCATCGCTTCGAGGAGAAGACCCTTGTCCGTGCGTATCAGCTTGAGAAGACCGTAGCGGCCCATATAGTCTTCGATTTCCGTGACGACGGGAGCCGGGATGGGGTAGCGGGAATTCGCCTCGAGACGGTCGAGGACATCTTTCGCCATAAGGCCTGTGGACGCCGCATTCCAGAGGGAAAGGTGCGAAATCTTATACGTGTGGACGTGTTCGGGACTTTTGACCAGTTCCGTGAATGGAGCGATCGTGTCGCGCGCTTCCGCATAATGCGGGGCGTCCACTTCGACGAGGATTTCCATGTTGCTTTGAACGATTATTGCGCCATCGGAATTCATAGGAGTCCATATTTAGAAAAATGTGACACTACCGGCAAAAATGCATTGCGGAGGAAAAAAAGAAAGGCCCGATTCCAAGGAGAACCGGACCTTTGAGAGCCGCCCAGCAGATTTGAACTGCCGACCTGCTGATTACGAATCAGCTGCTCTACCAGCTGAGCTAGAGCGGCGTCGCTTAGTTGAAAGCACGGCAAATCTAATTTAAATGAAAGTTAATGTCAAGGCGTATATAAAGGCAAGGCGGGGAATTTTGATTTTTTCTTTTACGGAGATATATTATGCGTCAAGTTCTTCTGGGGGTTCACTATGTTAAAATCAATGATGGTGGCTGCCGTCCTGGCTTCTTTCGCCTGCTTCCCGGTCTGCGTGTCCGCGTCGGTCATTGATTCCGTTATGTTTGAAAACCGTACTGCGGGCGCCGCTTATACCAACGCCTTGGCGAAACTGGATTTCCCGGCGCGTTCCGGGGCTTCGAACTGGTATGCAATGGAGCAGAACGGCGG
>JBAYFD010000239.1:0-2795 GCA_041667365.1 Fibrobacteraceae bacterium
CTGGAAAAGCGCATTCCCCGTGTTGAAACTCGTCGCGAAGGGATCCGCGCCACGCTGTTCCGCCTTGCGGAACAGCAGTACGGCGTCGCCGTACCGCCCTTGTCTGTAAAGGGCGGTGGCGCGTGTGAGAATATCGTCGGAAGACTGCACTGCGAACGCTACGGCACACGCGCAGAGGAACAGGGCAGCCCAAGTCCGCGGGAAGCGATGCGGATGCGGCGCCTTCAGAGGCGCAGAACCCGTGCGGTGTTCCTTGAATTTATGCGAAATGATGTTCTTAAGTTCCGCCATGCCGCTAATCCCTGAATTTCACTTCGAACGGCTGTTCCATACCGCAGTACGGAACGGAGCGTCCATCTTTTTTCGCCGGGACGAACGTCATCCGCGAAAGCGCTTCAATGCCCGCCTGCGAAAGTCCCTTGCCCGCGGGGGATTCTTCCACGACGCGGACGTTATAAACTTTTCCGGACGCATCCACACAGAAAGAAAGCCTGAGCGATGCATCCTGTTCCGCGTCACGGATGCTCTGCGGCGGCTGGAACTGCGGATACCCGCGGCCCGAAGGCTTTTCATCCACATCGCCCGCGCCGTTCGCATTCTCACCGCCGACGCCCGCGGATTCCGCGATGTAATCCTGTGGAATGGCTGCGCCGCCGACGCTCCCCACCGTTCCGAGAGCCATCGCGAAACGCGGCCCGGCCTTCGGAGTACGCGCCGTCGTCTTCGCGCGCATCGCCTTGCGCGGGGGTTCCTTCTCTTCCGGCTTTTGCTTTATGCGCTCCGGAGGAACCGTCTTAATTTCCGTAAGCGTGTACTTGCGTTCGCGAAAAATTCCGCCTTTCGCAAAAAAGTTCGCGACGGTCACGGAGAATATGAGCGCCGCGCTGCATATAAACGAAAGCAGTGCGAGCAGCAGGAATTTGAGCGCCTTGCGGATCATTTGACCTGCGCCGCTATGGAAACTTTCTTGACACCCGCGAGAGTGCAGATATCTATCACCCGCACAAGCGTTCCCGTTTCGGAACCCTCATCCGCGATGATGACCGCTTCGCGGTCCGGAGCTTTCGCAATCGTCTGCTGCAGGACGTCCTTGAGCGCGATCAAATCCACCTGACGTTCGTTGATATGCACGGTGCCTTCGCGCGTAATCGCGATCATAATATTCTCTTTATTGAGAGCGCTCGCCGTCTGCGCCTGCGGCTTCGTGACATCCACACCCGTTTCCCGCGTGAACGTAGACGTGACCACGAAAAAGATGAGCAGGATGAACACCATGTCCATCAATGGGCCCATATCGATGCCCATGCTCTTGCGCTTACGCTGCGGAAGATCCAGACTCATTCCTTGCCTCCCTCGCCCGCTTCCTTATAATGCAGAATGAAAGTGAAGCCGAGTTCCATTTGTTGCCGTATATGCTCGATGCGGTCATCGAGACGCTGTTTTAAAAGCGTGAGCGGAAACGCGATCAGAAGTCCGCTCTGCGTCGTGATAAGCGCTTCCGAAATGCCGTCCGCCATCAGCACGGGGTTAGAATTTCCGTACAAAGTAATAGTGCGGAAGGTCGTCACCATTCCCGTGACGGTCCCTAGAAGGCCTAAAAGCGGAGCCGTTATCGCCATCACGGAAATAAGGTATGTACCGTTCTCAAGGTAACGGTCAGTGCGGAGCAGGCGCTCCGTCAAATAGCCTTTTAAATCCTGCTCGGAGCCTTCCGACTTATCCAGCGCGAGCCGGAGTTCCTTGGCGATGAACCCTGGGTATTTGCGAAGCGCATCCCGCGCGCCGCGCACATCTGAGGCATCAAGACTTGTATGCATCCGTTCCAGCCCTTTCGGGAAATCGCGGGAAAAAAATCCGCTCCCGATACGCATCCACGCGGCGAACAGGAAAAAGAATCCGAAACACCCCGAAAGGAGAATCGGAAGCATTACGGGCCCGCCATTCACCCAGGTGTCGCGCACCGATTCCAGGAATACATACGCCGCATTGTTCATAAATTAACCGCGGGAGCCCGGGAAAATTTTGTTCAGCGAAACGGTGCTCTGAATATAGAGCTCGCTCATCACCTTTTCGATCTTTTCGCTCAGAAATCCGTGAATTACCATCACCGGAATGGCGATGACAAGTCCCGCTTCCGTCGTGATGAGCGCTTCCGAAATACCGCCCGCGAGAATGCGCGCATCGTTCGTCCCCACCTGCGTAATCACTGTGAAAAGCGTAATGATACCCGTCACGGTTCCAAGAAGTCCGAGCAGCGGAGCAATCGTCCCCAGCGCGGCGAGAAGTCCCATGCGCTTTTCAAGTTTGGGCTGCTCGCGGAGCATCGCTTCCTTGAGCCCGCGTTCCGCGGCATCGCTGCCCTTGTCCGCATTGCGCACAATGCTCAAAAGCACAAGAGAAAGGCTCGAACGGCGGGCGAGACAAAGATCCATCGCAGCATCGTAATTTTTGGCATCCACCGCCGCGTAGAATTTCTTGAGGAACTTGCTCCCCGTGCGCCCTCGGATAGTAAGCGTAAGGAAGCGTTCAATACAAAGTAACAAGGCGAGAATTGCTACCAATGCAAGCGGGTACATCACGATTCCGCCGTCATGGAACCACTTGCGGAACGATTCTTCGCGGGTCGAAGCCTTGTCCCCGGAAGTCGTGTTCCGCACAGCCTTGTTCTGCAGCACGTCCATCGGGAGCGCGACCTGCGTCTTACCAGCGCCCGCAGCGAACACAGCATTTCGCATACCATTCGCAAGCGGAGCCGGCATTTCGGAATTCCACTCAAAAATTTTTCCCTGCAAGGA
>JBAYFD010000240.1:0-2790 GCA_041667365.1 Fibrobacteraceae bacterium
GCGGGGCAGATCCGGCAGCCGCTTCCGCAGACTTCGGATACGATGTGGGTCGCTTATGATCTGATGTTTGAGTCCGGCTTTGACTTTATCAAGGGCGGGAAGCTCCCCGGACTTTGCGGTGGAAAGTGCTATACGGGAGGGAACCGTCCTTCGGTGGGCGATGGCTGGAGCGCCCGCGTAATGTGGCGCACGGGCGGAGCCGCGGTGCAGTATCTGTATTTCGTGGACCAGGCGGCGACGTACGGCGATGATGCGAAATGGGACCTGGGCGGTACGGTTGCGCAAAAGACGTTCGTGCCCGGGAAGTGGCATAGGCTCGTGACGCAGGTCGTCCTCAATTCCGTTTCCACGGAAGGCACCGGGGACAAGAATGGAAAAATACGGAGCTGGTTCGACGGCTCGCCTGCGCTAAGTCTTGATACGCTCCGCTTGCGTGATTATGCCGCGCAGACGATAGACGCCTTTTATCTGTCGACGTTCTTCGGCGGTAGTGATTCGACCTGGTCTCCGCTCGTTGACAGTTATGTGCGGTTCGATGACTTTGTCGTGAGCAAGGATTCGATTCCGGTCGGGGATGCCGTCTCGACCATTCCGCTGTCGCAGGCTTCGCTGGTCGTCGGGACTTATCGCTTGGTTCCCGTTCTGAATGGTTGTCTTGAATTGAGATTGCCCCTTGCGCGTGCCGCCATGGTGCGTCTGTATGCACTTGACGGATCGTTGCTTGCAAACGCAATTCTCCCTGCCGGCTCCAGCGAGTATCGCTTCAGTGTCGTGCAGCCGTTTTCGTTCGCTGTGATTTCAGGGCAGTTTTAAAATTTCATCACTGCCGTCCGGAACAGCAGGCTTTTAGCTAGCTTTCCGCCATGCTGTCGATAAAAAGCGCGGCTATTTTCAAAAAGCCCCTCTCCGCGCGCGGGGCGGAGCTCCGTCTGCTTCTGGTCACGCTGATCTGGGGCTTCGATTTCGTGGCCCAGAAACAGGGCGTTCTGGGCTCCGCCGCTTTCTTTTTCAATGCGGCGAGTTTCGGCCTCGGAGCCATCGTCGTATGGGGGCGCTGTCTCGCGTCCCGTTCCCTGTGCGCTTTGCGCGGCCCCGCGAGGAAGGGCGGAATATGGGTCGGTGCGGCTCTTTTTCTCGCGGTGTCCTTCCAGTGCTCCGGAATAGCAAAGACCGGTGCGGGAAAGACGGCCTTCATCTCCAGCCTTTATGTAGTCCTTGTCCCCTTGCTCGGCCTTTTCTTCGGCCATCGAGGGCGGAAGGAAATATGGCTGGGCTGCGCCTTGGCGGTAGCTGGGCTTTATTTCCTGTGCGTTCATGAGGATCTGTCGTGGGCTCCGAGCGATCTTCTGATTCTAATCGGCGCCTTCTTCTGGACGGCCCATATCACGCTCGTGGGATATTTCGCGCCCCGGGTGGATGACACGGGGCTCGCGTTCTGGGAGTTCCTGACGTGCAGCCTGCTGAGTTTCGTAGTGAGTTTCCTTTTCGAGTCGGTATCGCTCTCACAGGTGCGCGCGGCGCTGTGGCCGATCCTTTACAACGGAATCATTTCCGCCGGGGTGGCCTACTCGCTTCAGATCTCGGGGCAGAACGGCATTCCGGCGAACCGCGCGGCGCTCCTGCTCAGCATGGAGACGATCTTCGCGGCGGTCGCGGGGTGGCTCGTCCTCGGCGAGACTTTCGGCCTCCGCGAGCTTCTGGGGAGCGCCCTCATGTTCGCGGGGGTGATCATTTCCCGACGCGGGGGATGAGCGCGGCGGGCAGGGCATCCCGGCGACGGACGCGCGTTCTTCGTCGTCACACGCCTTACCGAAAACTTCGTTCTTATCCATTTTACCCCCTTTCTTTCGCTTCCTGGACTTGAGCGTCGTCTTCAAGAAAATGTCTCCGTTTTTTTCTTCGATGAATGGCACGCACTGCGGATATCCATCGAGAACCACCACGAACCTCCTTTTTCCTTTATTCGACATAAAGCCCCATGCTTTGCGCGGGGTTGTAAACCAGAAAAGTTGATGAGGGCATAAAGAATCTGGCGAGGTCATTCAGGGAAATGTCCGGAAGGATAACATTCACAGGGTTATTGAAATCTCGCCGGACATGAGCATAAGCAATGTCGTCGGCTTTTCCTGAAAGGCAGCGGCGCGGTAAGGACATTCAGGGAATACTGCTGGCTCGGTAAAAGATACCGGGGGATCGTTTCTCGTCCATGGGTCACTTCGTGAGCATAGTGGGAGTGAATGAGGAATAGGTGGTGAAGCGCGTCCGCCGGGAGCAAACGAAAGACTGAGGTGGCCGATATTTTCAACATAAAATTTGGTTCGGCAATTGGAAAATTTGAGTCATGCGACAATTCTTGATGTTACACGGAATTTTGCAGAATACGTTCTGGAAGAAGCGCACCATGCGGCATCGGGAAAAATCTCCGCTGCAGATTCCAGGAAACCCGGGAACTTGTCGGAAGTGAACGGTCGCACGTCCTTTAGACCGCGTCCGCACCGACACGCTTTTCATCTCGCCGGTCCAGCTGCGCTTGAGGTAGATGCCGTCAACGGACACGTAGGGGAACTCGCCAACGAGGAGCCTGTTGCGCCATTCCTCGATCTGATAAGGGAGTGTGGACAAGTGCTCGTCTCGACTCATTCCCCGATTTCTTGAATGCGCTGAAACCCGAAGAAGTTTATACGATTGTGAAAGAAAACGGTTATTCGCAGATCAAGTGCATAGCCGATAACGAGCCGGTCGTCACTTATTTTAACGAAGGCGATAAGCTGGGCTATTGTGGAAACAAGA
>JBAYFD010000241.1:0-2786 GCA_041667365.1 Fibrobacteraceae bacterium
TGAAGATCGCCGTCTTCATCGCTCATTTCCTTGCGGCAGGTACCCTTGCGCCCGCTCGCGTAAACTACGGGGAAGTCTAGCTGCTGCTCGGAAGCGTTGAGTTCGCAGAACAGGTCGAATACCTTGTTCACCGCACCCTGGGGGTCGCAGCCGTCGCGGTCGATCTTGTTCACGACGAGAATCGCCGGGAGCCCGAGCTGGAGGGCTTTCTGGGTGACGAAGCGGGTCTGGGCCATGGGGCCTTCGAATGCGTCTACGAGGAGCAGTACCCCGTCTACGGTGCCGAGCACGCGTTCCACCTGGCCGCCGAAGTCGGCGTGCCCCGGTGTATCGACGACGTTGATATGGAACCCTTTGTAATTGACGCTGCAGTTCTTGGAAAGAATGGTGATGCCGCGTTCGCGTTCCAGATTGTTGGAATCCATGACACGTTCATTGACTTCCTCACCGGTGTGGAACGTGCCGCACTGTTTGAGGATCTGGTCCACCAGCGTCGTTTTACCGTGGTCAACGTGCGCGATGATGGCGATATTTCTGATTTTTGATTGGTCCATATTGACTCGAGGCTGAATTTGGGCGCAAAATTAGAAAATACGCGCGGTTTTTGCTATTCTTTTTACGTGAATTATTTAGGAATAGACTATGGAGAACACCGCGTCGGCGTCGCTTTCGCCGATTCCGATATGCGCTGGGCCTTTCCGCGCGAGACGATAGACCAGAAGAAGCAGACGCTGATGGACAGGCTCGCGGAGCTCGTCCGGATTAATAAAATTGACATTTTTGTCGTAGGAATGCCGTACCGCCCCGACGGACGGACGGACGGAAAGAACGTCGTCGTCGCGGAATTCGTCAGGGAACTCCGCGAAAAGTTTCCGCAGATTCCGGTGGAAACTCAGGACGAGGCTTATTCCTCAGTGACGGCGCAGGAGCGCACGAGTTACCTTTCCAAAAAAAAGAAGCAGACGGACAAGGGCATCATCGACCGGGAAGCCGCGGCGATCATTCTGCAGGCGTTCCTGGATAAGAAATAAACAGGTATGCAAAAAAGCCCCGCGGGCGAGCGCCCGCAGGACTTCCTTTTGTCTGGAAACAAAGTTATGTGTTCGTGAAGATCTGGAAGCCGGCGTAGGCTTCCTGACCGTGTTCAGAAGCGTCGAGGCCGCGGAGTTCTTCCTTTTCCGTGACGCGGAGACCCATCGTCTTCTTGATCACGTAGAAGATGAGGAGTGCGGCGGGGAAGCAGAACACGGCGTAGCTCGCCATGCCGAGGAGCTGGGTTCCGACGGTGTACTTGCCCGTCATGTCGAAGATGCCCACGGCGAGAGTGCCCCAGAGACCGTTCACGAGGTGCACGGAGAGGGCGCCGACCGGGTCATCGAGACGAAGACGGTCGAAGGCATACACAGCGGCGACCACGAGGATGCCGGCGATGGCGCCGATGATCCAGGAGGAGAGCGGAGTCACGCAATCCGCGCCGGCGGTGATGGCGACGAGGCCGGCGAGGCATCCGTTGAGGGCCATGGTCACGTCAGGCTTCTTCGCGATGATCCAGCTCAGGAGCGTCGCGGTCGTGAGTCCGGCGATGGCGCCAAGGTTCGTCGTCACCAAAATCCAGGAAGTCGCCTTCGGATCAGCAGAGAGCGCGGAACCCGCATTGAATCCCCACCAACCGATCCAGAGGGCGAAAACACCGACGGTCGCGAGCGGAATGGAATGTGCCGGGAATGCATAGATCTTGCCGTTCACGTAGCGCCCGATGCGCGGACCGAGAACGATGATGCCCGCGAGAGCGCCCCAGCCGCCCACGGAATGCACGAGTGTGGAACCGGCGAGGTCATGGAAGCCCTTGACCGCGAGCCAGCCGCCGCCCCATGTCCAGCTGCCGACGAACGGATAGACGAATGTGACGTAGACGAGCGTGAACACGAGGAAGCTCGAGAGCTTGATACGTTCAGCGACTGCGCCGGAGACGATCGTCGCGGCGGTCGCGGCGAACATGGCCTGGAAGAGCCAGTCGGTGAAGTACGTGTAGTGGTTATACGACGGAGTGAATCCGTTCGCGGGAATGTTCAGCCCCAGGTGTCCTAATCCGAAGAAATGCCCGATGTACCAATGGCTTCCAGGGTACATCATCGCGAAACCAAGAATTGCATAACTGGTGATGCCGATCGCAGGAACGGCAATGTTCTTGAACATGATGTTCGCCGTGTTCTTGGAGCGGCAGAGGCCGGATTCCACGCAGGCGAAGCCTAGGTTCATGACGAATACGAGGAGCGCGCAGATCATCATCCAGATGTTTTCCGCCATGAATGTGGTGTTCGTGAGCCCGCTCGTGATTGTAGATAAAGTATCCGCGTTCATTTTTGTCTCCTTTTAACCGATGGCTTCTGGACCGTCTTCACCTGTGCGGATGCGCACGCAGCGCACCAGATCCTGCACGAAAATCTTGCCGTCCCCGATGTTTCCGGAGCGGGCTCCCTTGATGATCGCGTCGATGCAGGGCTGTACGAATTCATCGTTCAGAGCGATGCGGATCATGATCTTCTTGAGAAGCTTGACTTCGGTTTCGGCGCCGCGGTAGTTCTCCGTGTAGCCGCGCTGCTGACCGCAGCCGAGAACGTTCGTGACGCTCATCTTGTAGATTTCCGCCTCGTACAAAGCCTGCTTGACGCTGTTCAGCTTGTAAGGCTGTATGTAAGCCGTGAGTATCTTCATTTGTATGTCTCCAATGTTCTTCCGGAACGTACGCCATTCCGGTCGCGCAAATAATAGCAAAGAACGTGCCA
>JBAYFD010000242.1:0-2786 GCA_041667365.1 Fibrobacteraceae bacterium
TAGTTTTTCCAGCGGTCGTTGAAGCCCATGCCGATGGCGAAGCCGATGCGCGTGGGCGCGATGTTCTTTGAAATCAGCGGCAGGTCGATGGGGTTCATCTTCTCGCCGCCTTTGCCGTATGGGTCTTCTCCCGTGCGGTCAAGCGCCCGTGCGAAGTTGATCGAAATATCGAACGGGACGCTGTAGAATACTTTGTTCGCAAGCCGCAGTTCAAAGCCCACGCTTCTGTCCCAGAATTCGCGCTTCTTGATTTTCTCCATCGGAATTCCGTGGTCGTTCCAGGCGCAGCCCGTCTGCGCATAGAGATCGATGTAGAAGTCGCGCGTGGAGAATATCCAGAACGAATTGCGAAAATCATCGTATATGGGGAACAGGTAATGCACTTCCGCCTTTGCAATTTTCATTCCGCTTCGGTTGTAGTCTTCGCTGGAGATAAGGTAGGGATAGCCTTCGAGGAATAGCGGCTGGTAATAGTAGCGGTCGAGCGTATCGCCGGATTTACGGGCGTTCCAACCGAGGATTCCCGATACGGAAGCTCCGGCGGCGAACCGTGCGCCATCTTGGACCGGGTTCGGGAGGCTTCCGTAAAGGAAAGCGTTCATTTCGTGAATCTCATATTTGCGGTAGATGGGTGTGATTTTTCCGCTGGAGCTCACGACGAAACTTTCCGCGAACGTCCCTTTGCGGTACAGGTTCGCGTAGGAGTAGGTGTAACCAAGTCCTATGGCGTTCCCCTGCCCAGACGTATTGCTTCCGCTTTCGGGAAGGTCGCCTTCGAATGCGGTGGTGATGCCTGCGCTCAGGCGCTTTTGGTAAGTCCAGCTGAGATTGTCTTCGTACAAGTTAAAGTCCGCCCAGTCGTAGCCGATGCTTGCGGTGAGGGTGTCGCCTTGCTTGAATATGCTGTAGCCCGCGCTTGCGGATAGCGCGCTTACCGGTATCGCGTAATGGCTCGTGGTGATGGAATCGTCGTGGCTCCGCGGGTCTTCGTAGCGGACGGTGTCCTTGCTCGTGAAGTTCATACGGGAATACTGCAGGGCGAGCGTGAGCGGCGTGCTGCGGTTTTCAAGGCCTATCCCGAGTTCGCTTTCCATGCGCGGGTTGAGCCCGTCGCCGTTGATGTATTTCCAGCCGTTCCCGATTTCGACGAGCAGTCCTGCCGTGAGCGTGTTTTTCTGGAGGGGATCCGAGACGGAAACGACGGCCCCGAGTTTTGGAATGGCGTGTCCGTCGCCGATGGCGCCGAAGTCAGGGGCTTTTTCCTGTATGGAGAATATGGGGATGAGGATGGGCGTGCGCGGAATGGGTTTGTAGTTGCGTTCCGCTCCGTCGAGTTCAATATCGGCGAGTTCGAGGTGCTTTTCCTGCTTTGCGATGGGCGAACCTTTGAGCGCGAGTGCCTTTTGCGCAGGGAGTTTTATCGTGGAATCGCGCCTGGTGATGACCGTGTCCGGTTTGCAGGGCGCGGCTTGTGTGATGGCGCTGTCCTTTTGTGTGGAATCGGCGACGAGAAGAAGGGAATCCGTCTTGATTTCCGGGCATGCTGTGACCGCCGTGTCCGCATGGTGAATTATGGAATCCTTCGTCGCTTCGTAATTGGTGAGCGCGAGCTTGTAGAGCGAGAACCCGTCGGTGTCGTAGCCCGTGTAATAAATCTTGCCCGAATCGACTGCGGGAGTGAAGGCCCCGCCGATGACGTTCGTGAGCGGGTGATCCGCGCCCGTGTTCAGATTTTTTGAATACAAATTAAAGATACCGTTTTTGTTTGCGGAATAGACGATCGTGGAATTGTCTATCCAGGCGGGGTCGCGTTCGTCGATGCCTATGGTGCCGAGGTCTTTGTAATTTTTGCCGTCGCGGCCGATGACCGCTATTCCGCGGTCCTTGTCATCAAAGTAGCTGAATACGATGCGTTTTCCGTCCGGGCTGAATTTTGGGGAATAGATATTGTAGTAAGAAAATTTCGCATCCGGGACGTAGAGGTCGCGGACGTTTTCGGAACTGTGGAAATCCCCGGCGCCCGTGTCGGGAATGTCCACGGCGCTCAGAGCGAACCGCGTGGAGTTCGGCTCGCGTCGCGCAAATGCGATTTCCGTGCCTTTGGGGCTGATGTCCGGGTAAGAGGCGTCCGCAAGATAAGTGAGCACCTGGGAACGCTTTGTCGTGTCCGTGAGCGCGATGTCAAAGTAGGGACGCCCGTCGCGGTCGCGGTTTTTGAATGTGACGAAGGCGAGCACGGGGCCGCGGCCCGGGAGCTCCCGCACGCTGATTCCGTTTTCGAGCCAGGGCTTTTTCATTTTGAAGCCGCTCTTTGAATATTGCGAAATGTCGGTGATCGTGGAGTCGTCCGCGCCTTCGATGCTGATGGAATCCACGGCGACTTTCGCGCTGCCGGAATCCGCTTTGGTTTTAGCGGTGTCCGCGGTCGCGGAATCCTTCGTGAGCGGAATCTTGAATACGCCGCCGTCGAAGTAAGGCCCGCCGAAGTTTGAAATCCCGTAGAGGCTGTTCCCCGCGATTTGCGGGTAATCTTGATACGATGAATTTTTCGTGAGTTTCTCGCCTGTGACAAGTTCGCCGAGGGAATCTTTCTGTGCCTTGTAACGCGCTTCGATTTCCACTTTCCATTGCGCATAAAGTTCTTTTTCGCCGATGCCGAGAACTTTTCTCACTGCGCCGTCGAGCGTCACGCGGTAGGGCCTTGAAAACTCCTTCCAGATTTTCGGAATGGCATCTTCGCCGTAGTGTGCCGCGATGTAACGTACGAGCGCGAAACCTTGCGTATA
>JBAYFD010000243.1:0-2771 GCA_041667365.1 Fibrobacteraceae bacterium
CTTGCGGCTCCGGCATACATTGACCTCGATACCATTACCGGAACGTCGGGCGCCCTCATCACGCAGAAGTCCTATCCTCTTGATATCTTCTTCTGCGACCGCCGTACGAATATGAGCAACGTCCGTATTAAGACGAACATGTTCATCGAACAGAACTCGGCTGTCTATTCGCAGGCGATTAAGGAAGATCCGAACACGCTCCAGATCTGCATGGACAAAACGGGCGACGGATCCTGCGAGGCTCTCGCGAGCGGCACTAGCACGAATACCGTCACTCTTTGCGGTTCTCAGATTACGGAAACGGTGAAGTATTATCTATTCCGCGGCGCGACCTTCGCCACTCTGGATTCTGGAAAGACAGTCCTGGACACGAACTATTTCGCGACGGGCACGCAGTTCTTCGGCGGAATCACCATTGACCGTGCGAATAACAAGGCGACTTTGAATTCCGCAGCGATTTCCGGTCTTCCTTCCGGAACTTACAAGTTCTATGCCGTCATCGGCGGGAAGAAGACGAAACTCTTCACGTTCCGTGTGGCGGGCGTCCTTGATGTTATGAACGCCAAGGCTGCGGCAAGGGACTCCACGACGGGCGCTATTTCCCAGACCTGGTCGCATGTGAACAGTGCGCTTGCCGATACGCGCATTCCTGTCTATGTGTCCGCGGTGAGCGATCCTATCGACGGCTATCTGGACGTTGACCTTTCGACGGCGATGAACCAGACGTATACGCTTGCGTTCTCCAAGAACCTCACGCTCTATGAATCCGAAACATCGACTACTCCGATTACATCCGCTACGGCGCTTTCGATCGATGCGAGCGGCGTGGACACTCTTTGGGCGACGATGACGGCGAGCGCGATCGCCACGGCGCAGGGGGTAGGCACGATTCAGGTTGCCGGGCGCGCACGGGTGGATACCCTTACTTTCACCCTTCCGAAGCTCGCCTTTGTGGATTCCACTTATTCCAAAGTCGTGAGTCCCTCCGGGATCACCGCGTGGACGGATGCGGAGAATCTGTGGGTCGGCGCTTACTATACGGTGCATCTTGCCGTTTATGATCCGACCACACAGCCGAATCTCGCGGTCGGAGACTCCATCAAAGTATGCACGACCTGTTCCTTCGACGCTTCCGTCGCGGATTATTCCGCAGGGATGAACTTCTCGACGGGCACGAATGCGTTTACGGATGGCAAGTATACCTTGATGTTCAATTCCTCCAAGGAATATGATGCTACGGCCCCGGCTTCGTTCACCGTCGTCGGCGCAGGCAATGTCAATGTCGCAGCGAGCTGGACTGGCCTTATCTTCAAGAAGCCCCCTGTTCCGTATCCTGAACATGCGGAAATCCATGATGCGCGCGGCGTGCAGACGACTTATAACGGTCTGCCGGATTCCTACAAGGCTCCGTCTTATCTCGATGGTATCGCGGATTCGCTGCGCATCGTTTACAGCCGTCAGTTCCCGAAGGATTCCCTCCCGGATTCCATTCAGGTGCGCTGGGCCGCACCTTCGGACGCTGATTCCGTCGTGACGCTCACCAAGGCGGAAATCGTTGCGGCGACGAAGCTCATGACCGATACGACTTATGATTCCGTGCTGACGTTCGGTGGCAAGGCGTTCTCTTCCAAGGTGAAAACCGGCGGCGCGGGCACGCTCACGTCTTATACGAAGTACAAGGCGGCGACGTTCCCGATGTCCTCCGTGCTCGCTGACAGCATCGCTCCTATCATCACGAGCGCGAGCATCACGGAATCGAAACTCGTTTCCGGCTACTTCACCGCGATGTTCCGGTTCTCCGAACCGGTGAAACTCACGGATCTCGCCGGGGACGGCGGTAAAACGGCGTTCTCCTATTATCTCCGTTCCGCTACGGACAAGGATGTCAATGGACGTTATCAGGCATCTGCGGCGAGTTCGTTCAGCCTGAGCGGAGATTCCATCGCAACGCTTGTGTATCAGGATAACGGCGCTACGGATATTCCGGCTGCCGGCGACTTCGCGCGTATCCGCGCGGATTTTTCGATCATCACGGATACCCTCGGGAACAAGCCCACGGATTATACGGCTCCGGTCGCCTCTCCGTGGATTGAACTCCAGGGTGATGCCAGTTCGCACGTGACTTCCATCAGTATCACTAAACTGAATGAAGAGACGATGCAGGAACGCAAGAACGCGAAGAGCCAGATTATCGCGTACGGCGTCGATGTCTATGCGAGCAAGGATTCCATCCGCGCTAAATATCCGGGTACGCTCGGCTACATCATTCAGACGGATATGGGCCAGATTCTTTCTTCCGATGCGAACTACATCAAGCAGATTGACAATGGCAATCTGAAACTGAGCGATGTGAAGCTGCATTACGAAAATTACATCTTCACGAATCTCGGTCAGTTCGTCGTGAGCAGCAAGAAAACGGTGGCTTGCAACGATCCGATGTTCTCCGCGGACGGCAAGAGCGAAGGCGACTGCCGTTCCACCCGCAAGTATGTCTTCGTCTCCTGGAACCTGATGTCTTCCGATAAACGTTTCGTGGGTACCGGCGCTTATATTTCCAAGCTCAGCACCTACATTTCCATCGGAAGCAAGAAGGATTACAGGCATAACGTCACCCAGACCTGGGGCGTGATGCGTGGCAACGGCAAAATCAAGTGATTGATTTCCGCCGGTGATTTTTCAAGGCCGCTCCGAAGGAGCGGCCTTTTGTTTATGCCTCTTTTAACTAAATTGCGGGTATGCAGAAATTCATTTTTTATTGCGTCTGTATGTCC
>JBAYFD010000244.1:0-2737 GCA_041667365.1 Fibrobacteraceae bacterium
ATGCGCGGAGAAAGCCTGGAAAAGCCACCCGCGCAATCCAGCACAAGATCAAAGCTGTTTCTTGATACGTCCTTCGCGGTCACGACCGGAATGTTCCATTCTTTTAATTTATCTACAATCCGCGGATCCTTCGCCACCATATCGGAAACACCCACGGAAAGTTCTGCGCCCGCGGCGAGGAGCGCGCGGTATTTCAAAAGCGTATTCCGGAACACGGGCGTCGCGTCCAGCACGGAAAATCCGGAAAGCGGCATCGTCTCCGCCCAGGTTTCCGTCTGCAGCGCCGTCGCCGGATAATCCGAGCGGTCATAGACGCCGTCCACAAAAGCGTTCAAAACATCAAGCGACATCCGTCACCTCCGGCAAATTCACAAGTTCATCAATCTGATAATTCACCCAGGCGGGCGCGTCCTTCACTATCGGGGTTACGAGAACCGTCGTCCAGCCGCGGCGATGCGCGGGCTCCAGATTCTTGATGGAATCTTCCAGAAGGATTATCCGCGAAGGATCATCGCCTTTTGCAAAGGCTTTCCGCGCCTGCAGAAATTTTTCCATCTGATCGTAAGCGTTGTCGTAAGGTTTGCCTTCCCAGTGCATTCCGTAAAGGTCAAGCACGCCTTCAAAGCAATCGTCAATGCCCATCCGCGCAAGCCCCGCGTCGCTCCAGTCCCGGCGCGCATTCGTAAAGACGAAGCGGCGTCCTTTGAGCCCGAGCAAAAGTTCACGTTTGCGGGGCGATTCCCTGGGGAACACGAGCGTTGACGGTTCGTGAATGTAATCGAAAAATTCATTCGGCTGCACACCGTAAAGATTGCGGAGCCCCGCAAGAGTTGTCCCGTACTCGCTCCAGTAATCCTTGCGCTTCCGCTGCGCCTCATCGTAGTCCACGGAGAGCGTTTTCTGCACGAACATCGCGATCCGCTTATCAAGCGAATTCAGCACGTAACGTTCGGATTCTCCGTACAAAGTAAGGTCGTAGTCGAAAACCCAGATACGGTCCGCATCATTCGGAATCATGGCATTCACCCGGCGAGACCGCCGATCTGCCGCGCGAGATACGTCGCGTAATTGTCCGTCATACCGCTCACGAAGTCGAGGACCTGATGGTAAGATTCCGCAGGAGAAAGCGTCTGCCCGAGTTTTTCCGCGCCGATGAGCCGCACGATGCGTTCCGCACGGTAGGAATCCTTGCCGTACATGCTGAACTCATATACGCCAGAGACGAGCGCGTCGAGCACCGTGCTGAGCGTCGTATAGCTCCCCACTTCGAGTTCCGTCTTGCGGCGGTCGGGGTAAATGCGTTCGCGGCCGAGGCGTTTGCCGATACGGATGCCTTCCGTAGTATCCGAAGTGGAAAGGGCGATCAGGCTCTTGTCCAGTTCGCCGTTCATAATTTGTTCATAATGGTCGGCAAAGACACGCGCCACGTCATCGATCAGGTTCTGAATCGCAAGTCCGCGGATGCTCGAAAGGAAGTCGCGGAAGTTCTGGCGGTTCGCCATGTATTCCTTGTCGATATTGACGTTCGGACCGCAGAGATACTGGAACATTCCGCGCACGTCGCCGAACTGCAGAATGCCGAGTTCAATCGCGTCTTCCACGTCGAGGATCGAATAACAGATATCGTCCGCGGCTTCCACGAGGTAGCTCAGCGGATGACGCGCCCACTTGCCCCGCTCCCGTTCCGGGAGTCCGAGGATGTTCCACATTTCGCGGAAAAGATCCTCTTCGGTGACGAACACGCTCGTCGGAGTCCCGTAGCAGGCGAGCGACGGATACTTGACCATACCGCCGATCGTCGCATAAGTGAGGCGCATTCCGCCGTCCAGAAAATGATATTCGAGTTTGGTGAGAATACGGAGGCCCTGCGCGTTGCCGTCGAAGTTTTCGAAATCCTTCATCTCGTTCTCGGAGACATTCTTGAACGCTTCCGTGTCATGGTTCTTGCGGAACCAGTCGCGGATGGCAGCTTCACCCGCATGCCCGAAAGGCGGATTCCCGATGTCATGCGCGAGGCTCGCCGACTGCACGATCGTCCCGAACTGATATTCGCCAAGGGTGCGCGGTATATTCTTCTTGATAAGGTTGTAAACGGTGATCGCGAGGCTCCGGCCCACGCTCGAGACTTCGATACTGTGCGTAAGGCGGCTATGGACGTGATCGTTCACCGAAAAGGGATGCACCTGCGTCTTGCGCCCGAGCCTGCGGAAAGCGGTGGAAAAAACAATGCGGTCGTAATCCCTGTGAAAATCCGAACGGTTCGGATCAGGGTCCGCCGGATGCCCGTAGCGGAGCGAAGTGAGGAGCGTGTCCCATTTGAACATACTGCAAATTTAGATATTACCGGGCGCGCACAGGCACTGCGCCGCCGCACGGCCGTCCGTGTATTACAGCGCGCCGGGCATCTGTCACAGCGCAACCGTGCCGCCTGTCACTGGCGGCAGACGGGTACACGTAATTTATTGCCGCACGGCCAATCGTCCCGATTGTCAAATCGACGATACGGAAGCCGGAAGTGGAGGAATCCACAAAAAGGGCTACGCTTTCTTCGCGAGCTCCCTGACCTCCGCAAGGGACAGCCCCGAGATGAGCGCGACGTCCTCCAACGGATAACGCTTCCCGAGCATCCGCAGCGCGGTCTCCCGGCCGGTTTCCGCGAGCGCTTCCGTACGACCTTCCTCACGTCCTTCCTCGCGGGCCTTGTCGCCGGCCTTCGCGATGCGTTCCTCGACCTCCA
>JBAYFD010000245.1:0-2716 GCA_041667365.1 Fibrobacteraceae bacterium
ACGAAGTTAAACGGGCGCACGATGGTGTAGCGGAGCCCGCCGAGGGACGCTATCCAGCGCTCCGCAAGTTCCTTGGCACAGGCGTAGGACCAGCGGGAAGCGCGGACGGAACCGCGTACGAACGGCGAGGAATCCTCTTTAAGCGGAACGGCGTCCGCGGAGGTTTTTCCGTAGACTTCGGAAGTGGAAAAATGAATGAGCCAGACGCCGGAAGCGGCACAGGCGTTTGCGAGCGCCGCCGGGTGCGTAAAATTACTTTCGATGACCGCCGTCGCTTCCTTCATGTAGCGCGCCGGAGTGCATATAGCGGCGAGGTTCACCACGATACCGCATTCCGCGACTTTGTGCATAACGGAAGCATCCGCGATATCCGCGCGCAGGAACTCCACCCGCGGAGAATTCAGATATTCTGAAATTTTGGAAGATTCGAAATCCACCGCGAGAACACGCCAGGCGGTGCGCTCAAGAACGGCGGAAAGCAGATGCGAGCCGATGAAGCCGCCCCCGCCCACGAGGGCGATTCTGACGGACGGATCATTCAGCATTATTTCGTGACGGTGAACGTTTTGGAATCGCCGCGGATCGTGCCCTTGTTGTAGGCCTTCACACGGAAAAACGCGGCGTTAGACGCAGAAAGCGCATCGGAGAGGAATACCTTTTCCGTATAGCATTCGGTGCCGTCCGGAGACTGCGGCCCGACGGACATCGGAACAACGCTGATTCCCGTAGCGGAAGAATCCGGATAATAAAGGATGTCAAAGCTACCGGCATTCGAGTACTTCGCACCGTAAACGATCGTCACGGAATCGCCGAGCTTGAAAGTCTCGCCGCCGGCAGGGAGCACGACCTTGACGCCGTCCGAAGAAAGCGCGCATTCTGCGGCGCTCACGCTGGAAGACGACTTCGCCGTGCTCGTGGAAGAGCTCCCGTCATCGGAAGAAGATGACGAACTGTCGCAGGCGGCAAGCGCAAAAGCGGCGACCGCAACGGGGAAGAGTTTGAACAAATTCATATTTGCCTCTGATTTTTAAAAGTTAAAGGAAAGCGGCCTTCACACCCACGGCGATCGTCCACTGTTGTAAAAAGTCACCCCAGTCCGGGAGATTCCACTTGCGCATCGGGGACTCGTCATATTCATCATCCGGATCCGCGGCGTTCGCCTTGTCATGCAGCGGGAGCGAAAAGGCGAAGAACAGCGGATAATCCGTGCGGGAATACTCGAGGCCGTATACAAAAGCCATCGACCAGGCCTTGTGATCCGGATCCGGACGCGGGTCGTAAACACCGACCTTTTCGGAAGAAATCCAAGCGACGCCGAGGGGCGCGGAAAAGGTGACTCCTACGGAATGTACGAAGTTTTCCTGACCGCGGTAACCGTAAGCGACGCTCGCGGAAACGCTCGGAGGCGTATACGCGCCAAGGTCATTCTCGCCGTAGGCCTTGAAGTAATATTCAAAATGCCTGTCGCCGTCCGTATCGTAACGCTTCCAGTAGGAATCGTTGAACTCGTTCTTGCCCGTAAAACTCACGTTGAAAGGATGCGTGTAGGACAAATTATAGAGCCATATTCCCTTATCCGTGTCACGCGAATAATTCCAGCCGAGAGTCGCGCCGTAAAGCCCAGAGCCTCTCTGAAAACTCGCGGGGAGGATTTCCCTGGAAGCGTCCGTGCCGCGTTTCACGTCATACTGCCCGGTCGGAATGGACAGGGAAAGCGAGATGTTCGCGGCCCCTCCGCTCCCGATCGTCTGCGAGAAATCGAAGGAGATGTCGCCGAGGCCACCCGTGGTGCGGTCCGTGGGCGTCTGGTTCGAACGGTACTGCACTTCGCCCTGGTGGGACATGAACGGAACCGTCACGCCGAGTTCATTTGACCATGACGGGTGAAAAGAGAAGCGCGGCGAAAGGTTCAGGGACGAGAAATTCTGGCCCGTAGCGCGCTTGAGGAAAATTTCCGTGTTCACCAAGCCACCGGAAACGCCCTGCCCGATCCATTTGATGCCATCGCCGGAACCGCCGCCGGAGCCGCCCGCGCCGCAGCCGCCGATGGATTCCCAGGGAGTCGCTGGCTTCTGCGGAATAAGGAACGCCGCGGAGCCGCCGAGGAGGAGAGCCGAAAATACTGCGATATAAGTTTTCATCGGTTTCATCGAGTCCTCAGGGAAGCGTTAAAAGGTAACCGTTGTTCGTGCCCGTAGCGAGGAAATGGCCGTCCGGGGAACGCCCGCCGGTGAAAGGAACGGGGGCTATTTCGCGCACGTCGCCCACCCATTCCACGGCAATGTCCATCGGAGCGCCGGCAGTGAGGTTCACCTCGCGCATACAGGTGCGGCCAACGGAGCCGTCCTGCGCGGAAGAATTCGTCAGATCCGCCTTGTTAAGCCACGTATTTCCCGACGGGAATTCCGCCCATACGACGAACAGACGGGAACCGAACTGCCACCAGTGCGGCTGCACAGGCTCCAAGGAAGTCGCGCTGTCCGCCGGAATCTTGACCGGAGTCGAATTCGCTGCGAGTTCCTGAATGTAGGATTCCCAGGTGAAAGTGTCTTCAAGAATGTTATACGTGATCCATTTCCCGTCCGGGGAAATGAGCGGACTGTCCATCATCCAGCCGGAGCGGCCCGATGGACGCGGAAGCGTCACGCGCTTGCCGCCATTCGCGAAATCGACGAAAATGACTTTATCGTCTTCAGAAACATAGACGAGCTTTACG
>JBAYFD010000246.1:0-2707 GCA_041667365.1 Fibrobacteraceae bacterium
GTCGGACGCGGAGACCAGATAGGAAAGGCGGGAATTGATTTTTTGACGGATGGTATCCTGGACGGCGAAACTCACCGTGGGCGGATCGGAGATGACGTTCACGTTCATCGTGTCGGCTGCCGTATTTCCGTTGCTTGCCGTCACCTTGACGATGACGGACTTCTTTCCTGTGTCTTTCCAGGCGAGGGTCGCCGATGTCGTTCCGCTTGCGGGCGGGTTTCCTATCAGCGTGGGCGTTGTTTCCCAGCTAAGGTCCGCGATCGTTATACTCGACGGGAGCACTGTTTCGGCGGTGAATGTCAATGTATCGTTCATCGTGAGCACCGTGCCCGAGGCCGGCGCCGAGAAGTACACGACAGGATCGTTGCCCATGAAGCCGAAGCGCACGGATGCGGAGCTTCCGTTCTTGACTGCCGCCGTCATCGTATAGAACGTGCCCGCCTTGAGATTCTTGAAATCCGAATAGTTGAGAGAGAGAAGCGTCGCCCCGGTCGATGTTATGGCGACTTTCTTCGTCTGGATTTCCGTGCCGTCGGGCCACGTCCAGGTGAGGGTATCCTGCGTCGGGTCCGCGCCCGTCACGCTCGCGGAGAATGAAAGCGCAGCGCCTTGATCCGCCATGTCGGAAGACTTGCCGTTCACGAGCAGCGAAATGGAACAGGCCTTGATTACAAAGTTCAGCCGGAGCGTATCGGAGACATTGCCCACGCTGTCCGTGACGGTCATTTTGTATTTATGCGCTCCGTCGGTCAGGTTCGTCAGATTCACCGTCCAGACGGTCGTTTTCAACGTGGAAAGCGAAACTTCGTTCCCGTCGAGCCAGGCTTTGCCGCTTGCAACCTGTGAACCAGAATCAGAGAGCGTTCCGGAAAGCGACAGGGCGCGGGAAGCGAGCGTGTCGGCGACCGCATTCGCCGTGATTTTCGGTGCAACGGAATCTTTAAGGATGAGCGTGTCCAGCCAGACTTTTTCACCCATTTCGATAGATTTGCCGGTGAGCGTCGTCCACTTGAAGCCGTAGCCTGTCGTGTCCTGCGCGAGCACCGCGTATTTTCCCGGGTTCACCTTGATGCTGAAGAGACCGGCTGTTCCCGTATGTGTCAGATACTGGTTTCCGAGGGAATCCTTAAATACGAGCCGGATGCCGTCGTGCACCGTGCGCCCCTGGAACCTGGCGTAACCGTAGAATGTGCCTTGTGTCTCGCCCGGGTCGCCCAGGAAGAATTTCCAGGTGCTTGAATACGTCGTATCGTAGCCGTCCATCACGCGCACTTGCCAGTAAATGTTGTGGTCGGCAAAGTCCTTGCTTATGTTCCAGACGGCGGAATCGGAAATCGCTTCCCAGCTCTGTTCCTTGATGTTCTGCGCGACGAGGTTTCCGTCGGTGAAGACATCGCTCCGCGCCATGCGGATGTCATACCGGAGTTTTTCCCCCGCGCCATCCGCGTCCGTTCCCTTGTAATAAAGTGCGAGGCGCTGCGCGTTTTTGTCTGCGCGGCCGCTGGAATCCGGCTGGAGCAGTTGAATCTGCGGAACGAAGTTGAAGTGAACGATCACGGAATCCGTGACCGTGTTCGCGTCGTCGTCCGTCACGGATATATAGAGCTTTTCATCGTTGTTTGTGTTTATACGGCCATCGTCGTAAGGAATGGTCATCTGGATGGTGTCGCCTAAAGCGCTGTCTTTCACTGCCGTGTAGGGAACCGTATCCTTGTTTGCATATTTCAGCGCCGTTTTAACGATGCTGCCGCAGGAATCGTGCGCGAGGAACTTGAGCGTCGCCGCTTTTTTCGAACGGGCGCGGACCGTGTCCATGGGAATGGTGAGCACTGGCGGCGTGTCAATGACGTGGATTACGACGTTCCTTGCCGAATCCCTGGCTGAGGCTCCGTCGATCGCGATGAACATCGGCGTGTAGGTGCCCGTGGAATCGTAGGCGTAGCTCCGGATGGCCTTATTCGCGCCGGGGAGCAGGGAATCCGAGTCGCTCATTTTCCACAGGTACTTGTATATCTTGTCCGTGTTGTACGGAAGAATGCCCATGAAGCGGAGGGAATCGTGCACGGTGATTGTCAGCGTGTCGTTGAGCGTGTCCTGTTCGGCGACCGTTTCGGTCAGTTCGGCGATTTTGGCTGAGTCCGGAACGCTGCCCTGGAACGCGAACACCGCCGCATGGTTCTTGCCTAGGGTCGGGTTTTCCTTGATGGGATCTTCGCGGGAGCAACCGGCTAAGAAGATTGCTAAAGGCAGTGTCGAAATCAGCAGACGTTTTAAGAACATAAAATCCTTACCTGCGAGGTGAAAATGCGCGCTCGCTTCAATATCTGTAAAATTATAAACAAAAAGGGGAGAATCAAAATTATCTTTGAGCTATGCTCTTAATTCCCCTGTGGTATGCCGTCATTCTGGCCGTCATTTTCGGGTCCTGCCTCGGCAGTTTTTATAATGTGATCATTTACCGCATGCCCCGCGGACTTTCCCTGTGGAAGCCGCCCTCATTCTGTCCGCGGTGCAAAAAACGCATACCCATCTATTACAATCTCCCGGTCATCGGCTGGCTATGGCTGCGTGGGAAAAGCGCATGCTGCAAGGAGCCGATAAGCATTCAGTATCCGCTGGTGGAGGCCCTTTGCGGCGTCCTCGGCGGGGCCGCGTTCCTCCTCGCGAATTATCCGTGGGACTGGGGCGGGGAAGTCGCCTGGCCGCA
>JBAYFD010000247.1:0-2695 GCA_041667365.1 Fibrobacteraceae bacterium
CCTACCCGAAAATCATCGCCGCTGCGGACGCACTCATCGCACCGAGCATCGTTCCGCCTGCCCTATGGCCCTTTCCGCAGGAATGTGCTCCGTACAGGAACATTCTCGCGCTCCACGGTGCATATCTCGAAGAACGGCTCGCCGGGCTTTCCGGGAACGGAGAGGAACTTCTCCGCCTCTGGCTTATGGAGCGCGGATTTCCGCTTCCCTTCGGAAAAAAGATTCTTGAGCGCTTCAGATTTCCGCGCACGGAATGCTCCGGATTCTTCGTTGAAAACATCAGGAATATCCTCTGGTTTTGCGGCGGGGAAAAGCTTCCAGCGCGGGACAATTTGTATCTTTTGCCTGAATATGGCGGCATCGGGGGAATCTGGCGCTACCGAAAGGATGGCGACGTGTATTCCCCGCCGGGATTGAACGCCCCGCGGCGGAAACTTTCAAAATGGTTTTCGGATAACGGCGTTCCCTGTTTTGCGCGGGATTCCATTCCGGTTTTCGCGCGGGATTCCGAGGTGCTCCGAATTTTCATGGATAACATCGCTTAAAGGTTATTGATATATGATGAACAAGGCCAAAACGGCGTCACCTTTCCGCAACAAGAATTTCTTCGTCATCGTGACGATGTTCCTGATGATACTTCTGCTGATGCGGATGTATTCCAAGGAAGATCCGACCCAGGACCTGACCCGCACGGACTTCCTCGCGATGATGGCGGACACGACGACGCACATCACGCAGCTCCACCTGCAGCAGACGCAGGACGGCATCGCCATCGAAGGCAAGCGCGCGATGACCCCGAAAGAGGCCCAGGATGCGAAGTCGCACCAGTCCGCGTTCGCCAGGTTCGCGAAAGCCGACACTTCGAATTCGCATACGGTCACCTTCACGAGCCACATGCTCCAGGTTTCAAACGACCAGACCACCGAATGGGAAAAGCACAAACGCGTTAAAGTCCGCGTCATCCACGAAACGACGGACTGGCTCGATCATATCTTCGCATTCCTCCCCGCGCTCATCCTCATTGTGTTCTTCTGGTTCATGATGAGCCGTCAGGCGGGCGCGGGCGGAAAAGGCGTATTCTCCTTCGGCAAAAGCAAGGTTCACCCGCTTGAGACGGGCAAGGACCGGACGATGTTCAAGGACGTCGCCGGCTGTGACGAAGCGAAGCAGGATCTCGAGGAACTCGTTCAGTTCTTGAAAGACCCGAAGAAATATGACGCTCTCGGCGGACGCATTCCCAAGGGTGCGCTCCTCGTCGGGCCTCCGGGCACAGGCAAGACGCTCCTCGCTCGCGCAGTCGCCGGGGAAGCCGGTGTGCCGTTCTTCAGCATGTCCGGCTCCGACTTCGTGGAAATGTTCGTCGGCGTGGGCGCGGCGCGCGTCCGTGATTTGTTCGAAACGGGAAAGAAGAACGCGCCCTGCATTCTCTTCATCGATGAAATCGACGCGGTCGGACGCCAGCGCGGCGCAGGACTCGGCGGCGGTCACGATGAACGCGAACAGACGCTGAACCAGCTTCTCGTGGAAATGGACGGCTTCACTTCCAACGAAGGCGTCATCCTCATCGCGGCGACGAACCGCCCTGACGTGCTTGACAAAGCGCTCCTGCGCCCCGGGCGCTTCGACAGGCAGATCATGGTCGGGCTCCCCGACCTCCGCGGCCGCGAAGCCATCCTGAACGTACATATCAAAAAGCGCAAAGTTCCGCTCGCAAAGGACGTGGACGTCCGCGCCATCGCCAAGGGAACGCCGGGACTCGCCGGCGCGGACCTTGAGAACCTCATCAACGAGGCTGCCCTCCTCGCCGCGCGCTTCAACAACAAGCAGGTTTCCCAACTTGACTTCGAAGAAGCCCGCGACAAACTCGCGATGGGCGCGGAACGCCGCTCACTGCTGATGACGGATGAAGAAAGGCACCACACGGCCTACCACGAAGCGGGCCACGCTTTGATGACGCTCCTCTGCCCGCACTCCGATCCGCTCCACAAGATCACGATCATTCCGCGCGGACGCGCGCTCGGCATCACGATGTCACTCCCCGAAAACGACCGCGTATCGCTCTCCAAAGAAGCCGCGGAAGAGAACATCATGATCCTTATGTCCGGCCGCCTCGCCGAACTTATCGTTTTCAATCACCAGAGCACCGGAGCCTCCAACGACATTCAGCGCGCGACGGAACTCGCCCGCAAGATGGTCACGGAATGGGGCTTCGACGACAAGATCGGTCCGCTCTGCTACAGCCGCGCGGACGGTGAAATCTTCCTCGGCCGGGAAATCAACAAGCCGAAGGAAATGTCCGAGAAAATGGCGGAGATGATCGACGACGCGGTGAATTCGCTCGTACTCAGTCTCACCAAAAAGGCCCGCAAGCTCCTGGAAGACCACCGCGACAAGCTCGACGCGCTCGGCGAATCGCTCTTCGAAAACGAAGTCCTCGACCGTGAGGAAGTGGACCGCGTGATGAAAGGAGAAAAACTCGAAAGCACCAAGAAAAGCCGCCAGTACCTGTCGCAGAAACGCATGGTGGAAGAAGCGGCGAAAGCTGAAGAACCGCCTCCCGATCCGGGTCGCCCTGCAACGGAATCAACGCCGAAAGCAGAAGGCGATGCCCCCGCCGATCCTGCACAAGTTAAAGCGGAGGATTCAGAAAAAACGGAACCCCCGCCGGAGCCCAAGCCTGAAGATTCCGGTAAGC
>JBAYFD010000248.1:0-2687 GCA_041667365.1 Fibrobacteraceae bacterium
GGGACCGTGAATACTTTCCTGGACCAGGCGATGCGGAAATCGGGCTTGATCAGCTTGACGAGGAAGCCGTTCCAGGTGGAAATCAGGAGCGATCCGTTCCCGGACTGCATCTGGAAAGGTTTTCCGGGGAGTTCCACGGTCTGCGGCGCGCCTTCGCGGCTGAGGCTGGAGATGTTTATGCGGAACCCTTCGGCGATGGCGAGCGTCGTCGCATCGCTTGCGATGACTGGGCTGTCGTCCAGTTTCCCGGTTTCCTTGAGCCAGCGGACGTCGCCGGTTTCGGGGTTGATGTTCTGGATCGTCCTTGCCGCGACATCGACGATATAAAGATTTTTGCCGTTCCCGAACAGGCGCGGGTAGCGCGTGCGCGGCGAAAGATTCAGGGAATGAACGTATCTGGAGCCGACGAGACGTCCGTAGTGGCTGAGGATGTAATTGGAAATCTTCGGATTGCCGATGGAATAGCGCATGGCTTCGGACCACAGGAATTTCTGTTCCCTCGCGGGGACTTTCTGCTTTTCTTTCATCAGCGCGAACATATACCAGGCGGTCGCGTTTCCTGGCTCCATCGCCCGGACGGAGTCGATGCGGGGTATGGCGCTCTTCCAGTCATCTTTTTCCACGGCTTTCAGGGCGCGTTCCGCGATGGTCTGGGAAAGGATGGGCTTCTTGCCGTAGTGAAGCGAGGATATTTCCGTGAAGCTGCCGTCTTCGGGCGGAATGAACAGGGAGCCGTCGCCTTTGATGGGTGCGCGGGCTAGCCCCTGTCCGAAATGGAATTTCCAGAGGGGGGAGAGCAGCGTGTCGAGCACCGTCATCTCGCCTTCCTGAGTGAACACGCCGAGTTCCCCGCGCGCGATCGGGTAGATCAGCTCCGCCCCGGTCTGGTATCTGGAAAGAACCTTTCCCGTTTCCGCGTTCAGGAGCAGGAGCATGCCTGTCGATTCGAGGAGCGCGAAGTTATCGCCGAATTTCGAGATGTCCTCGATGACGTTTCCCGTCCGGTGCCATACCGGGGTCACTTGCCGCTGAGGTTGGTAATACCACACGGCGTTCCCCGCGGAAAGCAGAATGCCATCCGGAGTGAGGATCACTTTGCCGATGGCGTCGAGGAGGGAGATGACCGTGCCTTCCGTGCCGTCTTCTTCTTGAATCAGGTGGAGCGCGTTATCGGGGCAGTTCAGGACGATCTGGTTTGTGGGCGCGAACGTGCCGAGGGGAGTGCAGCCCCTGTAGCGGTTGTCGATGGAAAAGCGGATGCCTTCGTTGCCGATGAATATGAGGCTCCCGTCTGTCGTCACGAGTGCCTGGTTCCCTGAGAGCGTGAAGATGGACGTGACGGGGGAGTCGAGCGTATAGTTGCGCATGTTGCGTTTCGCCTGCACCGGCTGGAAATGCAGCGTGTAATCGCCGGGGAGGGTGAACCAGGTCCCTGTCCGCGACACGGCGAGGATGTTCACGTTCTCGGGGAAGAATGTCGGAATGGACACGAACTTATCGTCGTACAGCCGGAGGAGCTGGTGATTCTCGAGCAGGAGCGCCGGCGTCTGGCCATCGAAAATCCTTGTGACGGGCGACGGCATCCTTTTCACGGATTTGACGAGTTTTTCCGGCGCGGGGTTCAGGGCGGCGAGCCGTTCCGAAAGCCAGTAGGCGTCGGCGTCGTTCTCCGGGTTCATCAGCGCCTGGCTGTAATAGAACTCGGCGGAGTAGGCGTTCCCGGAAATATCATGGATTTTTCCGAGCAGGAAATTTGCGCGGGTCTTGTCCTCCGCGTCGCCTTCGTCGCTCACTTTCTCGAGAATGGAGACTGCTTCGTCAAATTCTCCCTTGAACTCGAACAGGTAAGAAGCCTCTTCGATTGATACGGACATTTTCGAAGCCTGCACGGCGAGCGCCGCCGTGAGCAGGAAAGAAATCGTATGGGAGAATGCGTGTGTCATCGCTGTGCTTGCGGTCCTCAGATTCCCGGGTCGAATTTGTAACCGGCGCCGCGGATGGAAAGGATTATCCTCGGGTTCGTCTGGTCGTCCTCGAGTTTCTTGCGGAGGTTCACGATGTGATTATCGATCGTGCGCGTGGAGGGCATGTTTTCCGTCGTGTAGCCCCAGATATCGCGGAGTAGGTCTTCGCGGAGGATGACCTCGCCGCGCTTGCCCCAGAAGTACTTGAGAATCTGGAATTCGCGTGCGGACATTTCGAGAGGTGTGCCGTTCTTCGTCGCTTCGTATTTCTTGAAGTCCAGGTGAATCTCCTGGAAATCGGCGACATCCGCCGTGTCCGTCGCCGCTCCCGCGTTTTCCGCGGCTCCGGGCTGAGCTTCCTTGCGGCGGAGAAACGCCTTGACGCGGGCGAGCAGCTCCAGGATGGAGAACGGTTTCGTCACGTAGTCATCGGCGCCCATTTCGAGTCCCGCGACTTTGCTTGTTTCCTCGGTCTTCGCGGTGAGCATGATGATGAATGTGCCTGGGTGCTTCTTGCGGATGACGCGGCAGACTTCGAAGCCGCTTTTTTTCGGAATCATCAGGTCCAGGATGACGAGATCCGGCAGGAAGGAATCCGCCTTCGCGATAGCCTCTTCTCCGTCCGCGGCGGTTTCCACCACGTAGTTTTCAAGCTCGAAATTATCCTGCAGACCGATGCGGATGATTTCTTCGTCTTCAACGATGAGAATTTTACTTTGCATA
>JBAYFD010000249.1:0-2686 GCA_041667365.1 Fibrobacteraceae bacterium
CACCTCGCGCTCGGGGAATATCTCATGAAATTCAAAGGCGCGGGCCTTCTGTTCGACGTGATGCTCCACGTGGGAACGCTCGCCGCCGTGTTCGTCGTGTTCCGCAAGCAGATCTGGGCGCTCATCGCCGGCTGCTGCAAGCGCGACAAGGAACAGCTGCGCTACACTCTTTTCATCATCCTCGCGACGATCCCCACCGGAATCATCGGGCTGGGTCTCAAGGACCCCATCGAAACGCTTTTCCGTAATCCCCGTTACGTATGCGTCGCGCTTCTCGTGACGGGAGCGCTCCTGTTCTTCACCCAGTGGGCGAAAACCGGCAGCAGACACCCCGACGCGACTCCCCGCCCGATGAACTGGTGGCGCGCCATCCTCGTCGGTATAGTGCAGGGCATAGCCACGATTCCGGGCATCAGCCGCAGCGGTTCCACGATTTCCTCGATGCTCTACATCGGCACGGACCGCAAGTTCGCCGGTGAATTCAGCTTCATCATGAGCCTCCCCGCCGTGGGTGGCGCCGCCCTCCTCGAATTCCTGGACTGGTTCAAATGCCGCGGAATAGTTTCCGACGCCTGCGCCGAAGTCGGATCGATTGACGCGGGCCTCATCGCCGGCATGGCCGTCGCCTTTGTCTCGGGAATCGTCGCCCTCAAGTGGCTTATGAGTTTTGTGCAAAAAGGCAAGCTTCACTACTTTGCCTACTACGTATGGGCCGTCGGTATTCTCGGTCTCATCTTCATCCGCTGAAAATTTTCTGACACAAGAACAGGAGAAATAAAATGGCAACCGAAAAAATGGAATTCCAAACAGAAGTACGCGATCTTCTTCACCTGATGATTCATTCCCTGTACAGCAACCGGGAAATTTTCCTCCGCGAACTCGTATCGAACGCGGCGGACGCCCTCGACAAGCGTCGGTTCCTTTCCCTTTCAGACGCGAAACTCCTCCCCGTGGGCACGGAGCTCCGCATCGACGTCGCCGTGAATCAAGAAGGCAAGACGATCACCATCGAGGACAACGGCATCGGCATGAACCGCGACGACCTCATCAAGAACCTTGGAACGATCGCGCACTCGGGCACCCGCAAATTCGTGCAGGGCATCAAGGATGGCGACAAGTCCGGGCTCGATCTCATCGGACAGTTCGGCGTCGGATTCTACTCCGCGTTCATCGTCGCGCGCCGCGTGGAAGTGCTTTCCCGCAAGGCCGGCGAGGAGAAAGGCTACCTCTGGGCCTCCGAAGGCACGGGCGACTTTGAAATTTCCGAAATGCCCAAGGAAGCCGCGGGCACCAAAATCACTCTGTACCTGAAGGATGACGATGATTCGCAGGAATATGCGAGCGAATGGCAAGTGCAGAGCGTCATCAAAAAATACAGCGGTTTCATTTCCTACGGCATCTATTTCCACCCCGCACCTGTCAAGAACGACAAGGGCGAAATGGAGACGAAAGAGCCGGAACGTCTCAATGCGGAACAGGCCCTCTGGCGCCGCCCGGAAAAGGAAATCACCGAAAAGGAATATAAGGACTTCTACAGCGTCGTCTCGCACGACGGCGGCGAACCCGCGGCATGGAACCACAGCCACGCGGAAGGCGCCCAGGAATTCTGGTCGCTCGTGTACATCCCGGCAAAGGCTCCGTTCGACATCTGGCACAACGACAGCACGCACGGACTCAAGCTGTACGTCAAGAAAGTGTTCATCATGGATGATTGCAAGGAACTCCTGCCCCCATGGCTCCGCTTCGTGCGCGGCGTGGTCGACTCCGAAGATCTTCCGCTCAACATCAGCCGTGAAATTCTGCAATCGAACAAGACCATCACCGTCATCCGCAACCATGTGATCAAGAAGGTCCTTGACTCCCTCCAGAATATTGCGGACAAGGAAACAGACAAATATCAGGCTTGGTGGCGCGAACTCGGGACCGTCCTCAAGGAAGGCTTCTATATGAACTGGGAGCACCTGGACGAACTCAAGAAGCTCCTCCGTTTCCGCACGACCAAGACCGAAGATGATAAATTCGCGAGTCTTGACGAATACATCGCACGCATGCCCAAGGAACAGAAGGAAATCTACTACCTCTCCGGCGAAAACCGCGAAGCGGTGAAAAGCAGTCCGCTCCTCGAAGCGTTCAAGAACAAGGGCTTCGAAGTGCTCCTGATGACGGACACCATCGACGAATTCATGATGCACAGCCTCACAGAATACGGCGACAAGAAGTTCCACGACATCAGCCGCGGCGACGTGGATCTCGGCAAGACCGACGAAGAAAAGAAAACCGAAGAGGAATCCAAGACCACGTTCAAGGGCCTCTGCGACAAGTTGCAGAAAGCACTCGACGCGAACGTCAGCGAAGTCCGCGTCTCCGCATTCCTCAAAGACAGCCCCTGCTGCCTCGTCACGGGCAAGGACGCGATGAGCAGCCGCATGGAACGCATGATGGAAGCGATGGGACAGACCAACGTCCCGAAATCCAAGCGCATCCTCGAAATCAATCCCGCCCACCCCATCTGCAAAATGCTCAGGGAAAAGGCGGAAAAATCCGAGGACCTCGGCGACTGGCCCAAGGCGCTCTACGGTCAGGCGGTGCTCGCCGAAGGCACGCAGCTCCCGAACCCCGCGGAATACGTGCAGGCGGTGAACAAACTCCTCACGGGAATGGTGAAATAAGCCGATTCACCCCCCCC
>JBAYFD010000250.1:0-2656 GCA_041667365.1 Fibrobacteraceae bacterium
CAAAGCAATTTTTAGAGGTACCCTAGATTGAAAGTGCGGTCTGCCAACTGCACAACAATATCAAAAGGTTTTAAAATGGAAGATATAAAAACGTTCGCTCACACGAGCTGGAATTATCCTTCGGATATGTTTCTCGGCTCGGCCATGAAAACAGGTGTTTCCGCGTCTCTCGCCTTGTGAAACATTGTAAGTATCACATCGTTTTTGCACCGAAATTTCGGAGGAAGGCATTCTACGGCTGGAAACGGATAGACATCGTCGAGCCCGAGGTTTGCCCGGATCACGTGCATATTCTTTCCGGGATTCTATGGAAGTTTGCTGTTTTTACGTTCGTCGGCCTTCTGAAGGGAAAGAGCGGCCTGCCCATTTACGAGGAGCATCCCGGACTCAAGTTCAAATACAGGAACAGAATTCCGGTGCAGAGGCCGCTATGCCGACACGGCCGGTAAGAATGCGAACGAGATCAAGGCATATATCTAGAATCAACAGAGGGAAGAGAGACTTGGCGCACGGCTGATCATGATGGGAAAGCACCGACGCGTTGCCCGCATCCTAGGGCTAAACCGGTGGGTATCTTTTTTGTCATTTTAACTGCACAAAAGAGTAGGCTCTCTAATTGAAAATGAAAGTTTTTGTCACTTTCTGGTCTTCTATCTTGAGAAGCGTGGTAAAAAGTGGTATATTTTGTAGTGTTGTGGATTAAAGTGGTAAACTGATGAGTTACGAATCTTTCATAGGCAAGGCTAAGGCAGCCATCGACGAAAAGGGAAGGTCCTCCTTCCCCAAGGAGTTTCGTCGTTTGTTGTCCGATGAGGAAGGCCGGCGGATGGTGGTCGCTTTCGGTCCCCAGCGTTCGCTGATCCTTTTCTCTTTGGCCGAGTATGAAAAATTCATGGAAGTGCTTCAGGCGCGTCCTAAAACTCCCGAAACCATGACGTTCCAGAGACGTTTCCACAGCAGCACGCATTTCGTGGGGCTGGACGGTCAGAACCGCATTACGCTCACCCGGGAAGACATGCAATATGCCAACCTGAGTGACGAAGTTCTGTTCGCGGCCCGCAGTGGAAAAACTCTTGAATTGTGGAACCCGACGACATACAACGCGGTTTACGGCTTCAATTCTGAAGCTGACTACGCTTCCTATGACAAGGGTTTTTACGATGATGGTTTTTCGGGAGTGACAGGTGATAAACACTGAGTATCATTCCCCCGTTCTTCTTTCGGAATGCCTTGACGCCCTTCTCTGGAATGCGTCCGGGACTTATGCGGACTGCACCCTCGGCGGCGGCGGTCATTCAATTGAAATTTTAAAACGCCTCGCTCCGGACGGCCGTCTGCACAGCTTTGACCGCGATCCGGAGGCGATTGCCTTTGCGACGAAGCGCCTTGCTGAATTTAAAGATAAAGTAATTTTCCATCCTGTCGCATTTTCCTGCCTCGGGAGCGAACTTCCCGCGAATTCCCTTTGTGGCGTTCTTTATGACCTCGGGATCAGCAGCCATCAGGTGGATGACTCCGCCCGCGGTTTTACTTTTAATGGCAGTACGCCGCTCGACCTCCGCATGGATACGCGTTCTGCGTTTTCCGCGCAGGAATGGCTTCGCAGTACTTCGGAAAATGATATGGCGCGCGTTTTCCGTGACAACGCGGATTTGGAACGTGCATATAAATTAACGAAGAAGATTCAGGAGATGCTAATCGCGAAGCCTTCGGAGAAAATTCTTCCGGAAGATCTCCGCTCCGCCGTGGGTTTTACGTTCCCGGACAAACGCCGCGATCTGAACGGAATTCTCGCCCGTGTTTTCCAGGCCATCCGTATGGAAGTGAACGGGGAACTTGAGGAAATTCGCACGAGTCTCCGTTCCGCGGTGAACTGTCTCGTTCCGGGTGGCCGTCTGGTTGTGATTTCTTATCACTCCGTGGAAGACCGCTGCGTGAAGACGACTGCCGCTGAATTTGAAAAAGATTGCATTTGCCCGGAACGCCTCCCTGTGTGTCAGTGCGGGGGCGGTCATCGCAAGCTCACAAAATGGAACCGCAAGCCGATCCTCCCTTCGGGCGAAGAAATAGCGAGGAATCCGCGCGCGCGTTCCGCCAAACTGAGGGTGTACGAAAAAGTATGATGCACACCTCTAATTGGAAATGGATTTCGAAGGTGATCGTGCTTTTGCTCGTCGCCGCCGTTCTGCTGCTTGTCCCGATAATGCTCCAGAACCGTTATTCCGCCCTTACGCTCCGTGAAATCGGCCTCCGCCAGGCGGTGGATTCCCTGCAGGGTGAAGTTGCGATCCGCAAGCTGCGCAACGGGGAGCTGGCTTCGCTTTCCCGTATTTCCGATGTCGTTGCGGAAAAGGGCATCGGTTTCAATTCGGCGCCTGTAAAGCTGATGGCGACGGGGAGGGACGAATGATCCGTCTTGACCGCCTGAGCGCCGTTATCCTTCTTTTCGCGGGTCTGTGGCTCGTGCTCCTTCTGCAGACGTTCCGCATTCAGATCATCGAATCGGACAAGTACAGCGCCGTCGCGAATAATCAGGCGCATTCGCGTATCATCGCGAAGCCGGAGCGCGGTAAAATTTGTGACCGCAATGGCCGCGTTTTCGCGGAGACGATAAAATTCGATACGAACGGGACGTTTGAAGACCGCCGTCTCTTTA
>JBAYFD010000251.1:0-2654 GCA_041667365.1 Fibrobacteraceae bacterium
TTACTGCCGATTGGCTTCGAGTGGGACCTCCCGGACTTGAACCGGGAACCAGCGGGTTATGAGTCCGCGGCTCTAACCGATTGAGCTAAAGTCCCTGATGCGACACCAAATCTAATTAAAACCTCGCATTTTTCAAATGCATTTTCGCAAGTACCCGCAAGATACTCCCCCTGCGATGTATTATATTTCCTGTATATGGAAGAACAACGCGTCATCATCAATCAATTTCTCAAGGCGAAGCATACCCCGTCCGACCTGAAGGAAGCTCTGTTCAAGGCGGCGGAAGCCGCCCGTGAAGAAGGCTGGACCTACATGGAAGCCGCGTTCCAGCTCGGCGATCATGCGAAAGAAGAAGGGCTTTCGCAGGACGACGCAGACTCGACCATAAGGCGGGCTTTCGCCGCGGAGAAGCGGACAAAGGAACGCGAGAAAGAAGCGGCTGGCGCGGCCGCCCCCGTTTCCGGTCAAAGCGCTCCCCAGCAGACAGTGACACCCGTCCAGACGATCGTGCAACCGATGGCCGCCGGAATGCTTCCGCTGGAACAACTCCTCGCCATGGGTCTCGATTCGCAGTCCCTGGAACTTCTACAGAACCATAAGATCGATCCGGAAGCGCTGTCCATTCCATGGCCCACGCCTGACTGGCGCAAGGACCTAGCAAAACTGCTCTCCGCGGTTTTCGATCCGGAAGAGACCATCGAATTCAAAATTTCCAACACGCCGACCGCTTATTCCGAAAAAGTCTCGACGATCGTCGGGCAGTCCGACGCAATCAAAAAGACGATGAAGAACCTCGACGGCGAAGAGGGAGCGATTCTCTGCATCAACGCCGCCAAGGCCGCACCGGGCGCCAAAGGCGAATCGTGGCGCTTCCGTTACGCGGTGGTGGACAATCCCAAGATGAGCCTTGCGAAGCAGCTCGCCTACTATAAGGCGCTGAACCTGCCGTGCGCAGCCCTCGTGAATACGGGCGCGAACTCCGTGCAGGCATGGGTGAAGATCCTCGCCCGCGACCGCGAAGAATACGATGCGCGCGTCGACTTCCTGTTCTCTACGCTGGATTCCCAAGGTTTCAAAGTCGATGACGCGGACAAGAATCCGAGCCAGATGGTCCGGATGCCCGGCGTGCTGCGGAACGGGAAGCAGCAGTACCTGATCGGACTTGAACAGGGAGCGAAATCGTTCCCGGACTGGCAGGAATGGGTGGAATACTGCCTCGACGGCAAACCGCTCATCGAGCTCGCGAGCGATAACGCGCAGCCCCCGCGCAAAGATTCGAAGATCATCGACGACGTGCTCTCCGCGGGCGAATTTCTGCTTTTCACGGCACCGCCCAAGGCGGGGAAATCCTTCGCGCTGATGGACCTCGCCCTTTCCATCTGCAATGGCGCGAACTGGCTCGGACTCCCCACGACCCGGAACGACGTCCTGTTCATCAATTTCGAAAGCACGAAGTCCGCGCTCGTGAACCGATTTCATACCATCGCGGAAAAGCGCGGGCTCCCCACGGCGCCGGCGTCCCTCGGCTTTTTAAACCTGCGCGGCGCGGCGATGTCCCCGCTCGAGATGGCGCAGCTCATCGCTAAGCGCATCCGCGGCGCGAAAAAGCTCGAGGATCATGACTACAAAGTCGTCATCATCGACCCCATCGCCTCCGTGCTGCACAATCCGAAAGCGATGAGGAACGCAAGCGACTCGCACCTGATCCTGATGCAGATGATAGACACGCTCATCGCCCTTACAGGATGTGCCGTCGTGACCTGCATGAACACGGACGAATATCCGCACCTCGCAAGCCATGCGGACAGTCTCATCTCCCTGCAGCCGATGGAAGGCTGTCCCAACGTATTCCAGATCCGCGGAGAATTCCGCGAATTTCCGTCACTCCTTTCACGGGAATGCTCCTGGCGTTTCCCGTGTTTCGTGGTTTAATCAATGCAACACAGTTTCGAAGAAAGACCCCGCCGCGACAACCGCCGGCCTGACAACGACCGCCACGCCCGCGCAGACCGCGCAAGCGGTTTCCGGCAAAACTTCCGGAGCCGCGCCTCCGCGGAAAAAGACGAAGACGCCGAGGACATCCCCGTGCCGCGGGAAATACCGGCGGACACCGACGGCAAGAAGGCCTTCCTCGCGGAATGGACCGGACGTGCACACATCCCGGGCAAGGTTCAGGCGATGCTCTCCGTGACACCTTCAGAAGAACAGGCCGACTGGCTCTTCTCCGTGGAAACCCGCGGAATGACGAAAATTCTAACGCTCGTTCCTCCGTACAAAGGAATACAGGCCCCCGAAAGCATCGTCGACATCGACGTTCAGCTCCGCAAGGAACACCTTTCCGCTTTCCGCAAATCGCTTCTCCAGATGTGGGTGCGGGCGACGGGCGACGGACATTACGGAATACTGGTGCAGGGAAATTTCCGCTCCCCCATGGCGACGCACGGCTTCAAGACTTTCCTTGAATTTCTGAAACGCAGCCATCCCGAAATACTCTGCTGCCATGCAGTGCAGACGCATCCCGTTCATTTGTTCGACACGGCGAAATATTATACGACGATGTCCCTCGAACTCGTGCGCGGATTCGGCAGCGAATTTCTGCCCATCGGGAACACGGGCTTCTTCTGCCATATTCTTGATAACGCACCGCACGTCAA
>JBAYFD010000252.1:0-2651 GCA_041667365.1 Fibrobacteraceae bacterium
AAGCAGTCCTTGCCAAATGGATTGCTTCGTTTCGCTCGCAATGACTGGCAAGCGGTCCTTGCCAAATGGATTGCTTCGCTTCGCTCGCAATGACTGGAAAACGGGGACCTTTCGCTGACTGCATTTGATATATAAACAAAAAGACCGCCGGAAAAATCCGACGGCCTTTCCTTTGTACTAAACGATTTTCGCTCAGTAATTTTCCTTGCGGATCTCGAAATAGCTCTGGGGGTGTCCGCACACGGGGCAGATCATCGGGGCTTTTTGGCCCACGACGATGTGGCCGCAGTTGGAGCACTGCCAGACACAGTCGCCGTCGCGGGAGAACACGACTTTGTCCTGAACGTTCTTCAGGAGCTTGCGGTAGCGTTCCTCGTGCGTCTTCTCGATTTTGCCGACCATTTCAAACTTGGCCGCGATTTCGGTGAAGCCCTCTTCACGGGCTTCCTTCGCCATGCGGACGTACATGTCCGTCCACTCATAGTATTCGCCTGCGGCGGCGGCTTTCAAATTGTCATCAGTGCCATGAATGTCTCCGCCCTGCAGATATTTGAACCAGATTTTCGCATGTTCCTTTTCGTTGCCCGCGGTCTCTTCGAAAATGTTAGCGATTTGGACGTAGCCGTCCTTGCGGGCCTTGGAAGCAAAATAAGTATATTTGTTACGTGCCTGGGATTCCCCGGCAAACGCATCCATCAAGTTCTTTTCTGTCTTGGATCCTTTGAACTCTATTGTCATCGTGTATCTCCTGAGTGGTTAATTCTTCTTCTTGAACAGTGACTTGGGGGCACCGCACATCGGGCATTTCCAGTCTGCAGGGAGCGTGTTCCATTTTGTTCCGGGGACGATTCCTTTTTCAGGAATGCCTTTTGCCTCGTCATAAACATAACCGCAGAGCTGGCAGACGTACTTGTCCATAATCGACTCCTTAGATTTCAGTTCTCCAGAGACCATGCAGGTTGCAGTATGCGTATGCGATCACCGCCTTGTCCCCTTTCACGAGCGCGAATTCCGCCGTGGGAGCGTCGCCGGGCTTGAGTTCCTTGCGCTGCATACCGTTTTCAGTCTGAATTATTATCCATTGAATGTAATGCTCCGCGGTCATGGGATGTGCCGTGCTTCCGACTGTCACCATGACTTTGCTTCCTTCGACCTTGATGACGGGAACGTGCTTTTCCTTAGCGGCATCGATCGCGCCGGGGAGGAGTTCCGACATCGGATCGCCGCAGCACGCGGGAATCATTCCGGAAAAACTCATGAAGGTGACGATGTTCTTGCAGCGATCGCAAATGAAAAATCTGAGATTATCCATAATTAGTCCTTTGTTTTTTTTATTTGTAAAGCAAATTTAATATACGCTTTTTTAACGGGAAAAAGGAGTCCTCTGGAAATTTTTATATTTAAAAAGGCATTAAAAGCGGAGGCTCTGCTAATGCTCAATTATTTCGCCATTACGTCGCTCCTTGAAAACGATATGTATAAATTCAACATGGGGCAGGTGTCTTTTACGCAATACGCAGGGACGCTCGTGAAATGGCGCTACAAATGCCGCAACGAAGGCGTCACCTTCACTCAGGAAATGTACGATGAAATCAACGCGCAGATAGACCATTACTGCTC
This sequence comes from Fibrobacteraceae bacterium, assembly GCA_041667365.1. Lineage (GTDB taxonomy): Bacteria > Fibrobacterota > Fibrobacteria > Fibrobacterales > Fibrobacteraceae > JBAYFD01. The sequence goes on from JBAYFD010000252.1 coordinate 1,621, forward strand.
GCTTTCCTTTTCGGACAGGGAACTGCGCGTGCTGGCGGAAAAGGCTCCTTGGCTTTCGGAAAGCTACCTTTCTTATCTGCGGCTGTGGCGCCCTCTGCGCGACCAGATTCACTGTGAGCTCCGGTCGGACGGTGCACTCAACCTGTGGGCGGAAGGCCCTTGGTGCCAGACGATCTATTACGAAGTCCCGCTCCTCGCGATTGTGAACGAAGTCTATTACCGCTATCATTATTCCGAAGCGGAATATGCGGGCCTTGAAAAATCCCTGTATGATCGGCTCGCGTTAAAAATAGCGGATCTGGGTTCCGGTAAGTTCAAGCTCGGACCCTTTTCCGAATTCGGGATGCGCCGCCGTTTCAGCGCGGTCACGCAGGCCGCAGTGGTGAAGGCCTTTGCCCTTGCGCAGAAAGCGGGGAAGCTCGGCGGAAGCGCGTTCGTCGGAACATCCAACGTCTACCTCGCCGTGAAACTCGGCACTAAGGCGATAGGGACCATTGCGCACGAGGCTATAGAAGTCATCGGACAGGGCGACCCCTCGCTCAACCCGGCGTTCTCCAACCGCTTCATGATGAAGGCGTGGCACAAGGAATTCGGGCTCAAGAACGGAATTTACCTCACGGACTGCATCGGCACGGACGTGTGCCTGCTAGACTTGGACGACACGGAATGCCGTATGTGGGACGGCTTCCGGCACGATTCCGGCGACCCTTACGCCTGGGGCGAACGGATGCTCGCGCACCTCGCCGCCCACCATACGGATCCGTCCGGGAAAACGCTCCTGTTTTCGGATTGCCTCGATTTCCAGCGCGCCTCCGACCTCTACGCTTACTTCAAGAGCCGCGTGAAAGTCGCGTTCGGCATCGGGACGTTCATCGCGAACGACACGGATGCGGAGCCTCTTAATCAGGTGATGAAGGTCATCGAAGTGGACGGGCGTCCGGTCGCGAAGCTCGCCGACGTGGCGGGGAAGACGATGTGCGAGGATGCCGCTTACGTGGACTACCTGAAGCGCTCCATCCAGTGGCGCCTGT
>JBAYFD010000253.1:0-2650 GCA_041667365.1 Fibrobacteraceae bacterium
TGCGGCGGCGCTTTCGAATCCCTCGAAAAGATCGTGGCGCACCGTGTGAACAAGGGCGGCATGGGTTTCGGCGCGGATGTCCGCAGCGAAGACGAATTTTCCAATGGCGAACTTTTCAAACAGCTTGAACCCGATGATCTGATTCATTTCGGGCTCATTCCTGAACTCGTCGGGCGCTTGCCGATTACGGTTGCGCTTGATGAACTGGACGCCCCCGCGCTTCTCCGCATTCTTACGGAACCGAAGAACGCCCTCGTGAAGCAGTACAAGAAACTGTTCGACATGGACGGGATCAAGCTGGATTTCACGGACGATGCACTTTCGGAAATCGTCGCGGCGGCGATCGCCCGCAAGACGGGTGCCCGCGGGCTCCGTTCCGTGATTGAGCGCGCCCTTGAAAAACCGATGTTCGAACTCCCCGGCAGCGGAACGAAGAAGTTCACGCTTACGGCGGATATGGTGCGCAGAGGCAACGTCGATCCGGATGCCGCGCAGAAAAAGAAAAAAGACGTTTGAGGTTTTCCAATGACTATGAAGAAGAAAACCGTTGAAAAGCCCGACGGGGTCAAAGTTGACACACTGACGATAGATCTGTCATCTCCGTTTCCGGTTATTCCGCTGCGGGATTCTTTTGTTTTTCCCGGTTCCTCCACGCGTATTCTCGTGGGCCGGGATTTTTCCGTGCAGGCGCTTTCGATGGCGCACGACAAAGAGAATTTCGTATTCCTCGTGCTGCAGCGGGATTTGGAAAAGGATTCCATTACTGAAACGGATCTTTTCCGCACGGCGGTGCTCGCCCGCGTAATGTCCGTCGCGGCGCTGCCGAACGCCTCTTTTAAAATCCTCGTCGAGGGAATCCTTGCCGTGGATATCCAGCGCTATACGCAGAAAGATTGTATCCTCGCCTATGCGCGTCCTCACGATTTCCATTACGGGAATCCGGTTAAGGAGCAGGATCTCGCGGATACTGCGCTCCGCCTGTTCCGCGATTACACTCAGATTCAGAGCGTTCCGGACGACCTTCTGGATTCACTTTCTGGAATGAAGCATCCGCTCCAGATGTTCATGGCGATGATTCCGTTTCTGAAACTCGCGCCGATGGAAAAGCAGGAACTCCTTGAAATTCAGACGCTGGAAGCGCTCGGAGAGCGCGTTGTATCCCTGCTCCAGACGTCTCTCGATGCGGAAGATATTTCGCAGCGCGTGCGTCAGAACGTGCAACACAAGATGCAGCAGTCGCAGAAGGACTGGCTCATCGGCGAGCAGATCCGGATGCTCCAGGGCGAGCTTTCCGAAGCGGGTGGGAATGAAACCGATACTCTTTCCGCGAAGCTGAAGCAGAAGAACTACCCGGCGGACATTCAGGAAAAACTTGATGAAGAACTCGGGCGGATGAAGCTTATGCAGCCGACGAGTCCTGAGTATGCTGTTTCCCGGAATTATCTGGATTGGTTTCTGAACTTTCCCTACGGCGTCTATACAGACACTGCGGTGGATTTGAAAAAAGTGAAGATGGCTTTGGACTCCCGGCATTACGGGCTTGAAAAAGTGAAGGACCGCATTCTGGAATATATCGCGGTGCTCAAACTTAAAGGTTCTGAGATGCAGGCTCCGATCCTTTGTCTGGTGGGGCCTCCGGGCGTTGGTAAGACGACGCTCGTGTCCTCCATCGCGAAGGCGCTCGAACGGAACTTTGTACGGGTCACCCTCGGCGGCGTGCGGGACGAAGCGGAAATCCGCGGACATCGGCGCACGTACATCGGCTCCATGCCGGGGCGGTTCATTCAGGGACTGCGCCGTGCGAAATGCATGAATCCCGTGATGCTCCTCGATGAGATCGACAAGATGGGAAGCGACTTCCGCGGCGATCCGACGAGCGCGATGCTCGAAGTCCTCGATCCGGAACTGAACAAAGATTTCACGGATCATTTCATGGAAGTCGGGCTGGATCTTTCGCGCGTGCTGTTCATTGCGACAGCGAACTCCGAAGAGGAAATTCCTGAAGCGCTCCACGATCGTTTGGAGATCGTCCGACTCCCCGGATACCGCACTGATGAAAAACAGAAGATCGCCCGCGAATACCTGATGCCGAAAGTCTGTGAGCGCTGCGGGCTCAAGGAAGGTGCGGATGTCTCCATCGGGGATGCCGCCATTCATACGATCATCCGGGATTACACGCGCGAAGCGGGCGTGCGCGAGCTGGAACGGCTTCTGGAAACGATCGTGCGCAAACGCGCGAAGAACATTCTGCTCGGCAAAAAAGTCTCGCCCGAAGTCGCGGAAAAGGATGTCTCGAAATACCTCGGGGTGCCGCGCTTTTTGGCGAGTCGGCTTCCGAAACCGGGACGCCCCGGACTTGTCACCGGCCTTGCGTGGACTTCGGTCGGCGGCGAAATCCTTTCAATCGAATGCACTCTTCTTTCGGGCCGCGGACACTTGCAGCTCACGGGGAAGCTCGGCGACGTGATGAAGGAATCCGCGCAGATAGCGCTCAGTCTTGTGCGCGAACGTCTGTACCGCTTCGGCATTGACCCCGCGATAGTCCGCAAGACGGATATTCACATTCACGTCCCCGAAGGCGCCGTGCCCAAGGACGGGCCATCCGCGGGGATCGCGCTCACGCTCGCGCTCCTTTCTGCTTTCACAAGAA
>JBAYFD010000254.1:0-2601 GCA_041667365.1 Fibrobacteraceae bacterium
CCAGCACGGAAGCGCGGATGCGGAGCGGAGGGGCGAAGAATTTTTTCGGCAAGGTCTGTACCTCCGCGATGTTCAACGATGGAGGGCGTCCGTCGCTTCCGCGTCAAGCGAAGCGTCCGGGAACATCCAGAACGGATGTTCGCGCACCTGGGTTTCCGCTTTCTGTGGCACGACTGGCAATGTGTCGCGGCGCAGGAAATACAGGTCATTCGGAGCGGACAGCGCCGTATCCGGCGAAGCGGACGCCACCGATTCCCGCACCGTCTCGCCCAGGTCATAAAGGCGCCACCTTCCCTTGAGCACCTCCGGCTCCTCCTTTTTCAGGAGCTTGAAAAGGTCCTTCACGCCCAGCGGCTCGTTCCTGTTTCCGTGAATGAGCACGATGCTTCCATCAGAAGCGGACTCCCCCTTGGCGAGCCAGGCGTCCGCGCCGAGCGGAACGAGGCCGTAGGCAATGATGTCCGAAACGAGCCGTCCATCGGAAACCAGCCCCGGGAAACGGAAGAACACCGAAGGCGAAAATCCCTGCTCCAGGAGAGCTGTCTCTAGCTGCAGAACTTCGCCGCGCACATCCGTGCCCGGGGAAAGAAGAAAATTCCGGGCGAGCGGTTTCTTCGGATCGTAGCGGTGATTATAACTGTGATTCACCCAGGTGACGGCGAGATCCCCGGATTCTATGCGGGAACGGAGCCAGCGGATATCGTCCGGATGCGCGCGCAGGAACCTTCCGGTAATCGAGAGCGATACGGGAACGGGCCGCTCCCGTTTGGAAAGCGCCGCGACGAGTCCGTTGAAAAGCGCCCGGTCAAGGCCTTTGCGGGACGGACAGAGATCCACCGTAAGCGTTACGCCGCGTTCCTGCGGAAAGCCGTGAACGATGCCCGCGTCCTGCAAGACGGACGCGCGCGATTTCGCTTTTATGAGCGCGCGGATATAGGGCGTGCCCGCATATTTTCCGTACAGCGAAGTCCACGATGACGTTTCCAGATTGCAACTTCTGGCAGGACTCACGCTCACGTTCAATGTATGTGGATTCACGGTGAGGAAAAAGGCGTTCCCCGCGCGGTCAAACGCGCGGATGGCGACGGCTTCCTGATTGCCACACGTGCCCGAGGCAAAATACGTGCGGTACTTCAAAACCGGATCTGTACGGGCCGCGCCTGCGGTTCCGCAAAGGAAACAGGTCAACGCCATGCTTTCTAAAAATAGCGCGCCCAGACGGGCGGATATCGCGACGTTCTTCATTTACGGTGCGCAAAAATAGCTATCCTGAAAAATCAGGACCCATTTATCTGCTTTATTTGATTAATTTTAGTCGCTATTGGAAAGCGAGGAAAGGCGATGACAGAGCTGTCAGAAAAAGACATAGACCGAATCATAGAAGAAATTCCGGGAAGCATCGCCATCTATCAGGTAAATGGAGCGAACCTCCGCACAATCCGCTATTCCCCGGACATTCCCGGCTTCTCCGGCTATACGGACGAAGAATACCGCGTACTTGTGAGCGAAAGCGCATCGGAAATCGTACTCGCCTCCGACCGGGAACGCACGGCACAGGCGATAAGGGAATGCATTAAAGATGGCGCGGGAGAAGTGAAATGCGTCTGCCGCATTCTCCACAAGGACAAAGGCTTCGTCTGGATCTATGCGCGGGCAAAATGCATCGGCGCACTGGACGGCAAGCCGCTCATTCTTTCCAACTTCATCAACGTTTCCATTGAAGCGGAAATGTACACGGAGCTTCTCAACCTGACGCACCGGAAAATCTATGTCTGCGATGCGAACACATCCGAACTTCTCTTTGCAAACGATACCGCGCTTGAAGGGAAAGCCAGCCGCGATTACAACGGGAAAACGTGCTACCAATTCATCCGCAACCGCACTGAGTTCTGCCCATTTTGCGTCATCACGCGCATGCACGGCGATGCATCTCACAAAGAAGACTGGCACGATCCCGACACGGGCCGCTACTATCAAATGGAATGCAAGCGCATTTCCTTGTTCGGGCGGGATGCTTACGCCCACGTCATCGAGGACATCACAGAAAGCAAAAAGAATTTGATCCATACGGAAAGTCGCAATGCTGAACTTGAAAAAATCATCAACAATATTCCCGCGGGGCTCTGCGTCTACCGGATCAAAGGGGAAAATGATTTTTCTTATGTGACGACGAACGCAGTTCTCCAGAACGTCACCGGCATGAGCGACGAGGAATTCCGGACCTCCAGTCAGAAGTCCCTCGCGGAACACCTGCACCCCGAAGACAGGCGGCTATTCGCGGACGCGCTGCGCAAGCTTCAGACCGCATCGCAGAAGGCAAGCTGCACGTTCCGCCTGCGCAAAAACGAACATGAGCGTTACCGTTATCTTCATCTGGACGGCCGGTCGGTAGCGGAACCCGGCGGCGAAATTTTCGCATTCACCTGCTTTACGGATGTAAGCCTTCAAAGCGAAGCGGCGCAGGCACTGCATGTTTCCGAAATGCGTTACAAACTCGCGATCAAAGGCGCGAACCTCATTGTCTGGGAATATGACGTTCCCGGCCGCAGGATCATATCTTCCGACCGGTCCCTTGAAGCCGCCGGCTACTCCAATGTCATC
>JBAYFD010000255.1:0-2596 GCA_041667365.1 Fibrobacteraceae bacterium
CCCGTCTCGGTGAGGAACGCGACACCCTCGTCATCGAGGAAGAATCCTTCGGTGAGGTTCCCCACGAGGAAATCCTCGACCGGGACGCCTTCGAACAGCTGTTTCAAGCGGTGGGCGCCGCCTTCCGTCGGAGATACGAGGTAGACGTGTCCGCCCTGTTCCGCGAAGTCTTCGATTTCCTTCGCGACTTTGTCCGTGCCCGTGACGGCGGCGCTCTGCGGCCGGGATTCAAAATGTTCATAGCCCGCGTTTTCCATCACGACGCGGGTCCAGTCCAGAGCGCAGCGCCCCGCGAAATCCTTCGTAAGGTCGCTGAAGCGGAACCAGATCGCGGAAGGTTCCGGAAGTCCGGGCGAAAGTTCCTGCGCCGCAGGATAGGCTTCCACATAAGAAGCCATCAGCTTGTCGCTCAAATCACCGAGGACCGCCATATTTTCAAAGGCGACGTCCGCATCCGGCAGATAATCGAGGAGGGAGGAATCCAGTTTTTCCAGAGAACTCCGGCGCCACCAGAGCGCACCGGGCTCCTCTCCCGGAAATTTTTCACGGTCCCTGTCCGTAGGCGTGAATTCCCCGTGCGGAAAAATTTCCACGAAATCCATTTTGTCGATGGAGCGCTGCGAAAAGATATCGAAGGAACGTATCGATTCCAGTTCGTCGCCGAAAAATTCGAGGCGGATCGGATGCGGATACAGATAGGCGTTCACATCCACGATGCAGCCGCGGATGGAGAACTCCCCCACGCCGTCCACCACGGGTTCCTCGCGGAACCCCATGTCCATAAAGATCTGGCGCAGGCTCGAAGGTTCCGCTATATCGCCGACTTTGAACGTGTGCATCCGGCGCAGAAGCGAGCCCGGGGACGGCAGGCGCATCAGAAAGGAATCCAGCGGGCAGACGACGATGAACGGTTGACTTCCCCCGACTTCCTTGAAGAAGCGGAGGCGCTCCTCCATCACGCCATCGAACGGAAGCTTGCGTTCGTAAGGCTTCAGACCCGGAGACGGGAAGAACCGCACCGAATCCTCACCCGCGATGTTCCCCAGATTTTCCATCCAGAGCTCCCCTTCGCGGTAATCGCGCACGAGCACGAGCGTCGTCCGGGGATGTTTCAGAAAACGGTCCGCGACCATCAGCGCCACGGCGGAAATTCCAAGCCCGCTCACGCGGAGAGTTCCGCGGGAGAGTTCCGACCACTGACTTAAACGGCCGAGCGAGGTTTCAGAAAGGAATTCCGGAAAATTCATGACGGTTAAAAATTAGAAAGGGATAGATCGCAGCATTCCATAAAAAGCAAAAATAAAAAACAAAGAAAAAGACCGGTTCATCATTAGACGGACCGGTCTTTTCTGAGCTAAGAAGGGCTCGAACCTTCGACCCACGCCTTAAAAGGGCGTTGCTCTACCAACTGAGCTATTAGCCCGAGCGCACCAAATGTAATAAATGTTTCAGTTTTTGTAAATTGTAATCATGATTTTTTTGCGACCGCTCCGTTTTTTCTGCGCCATTTGCCTATTCACGGCCTCATTTTCCTTTGGCTATTTCCATAAAAACGAAGGCGGGAAAGAAATTTTTTCTTTCACAAGCACGTTCCAGAGCCCGCGGAGCGCGGCGCTGCAATTCTCCAACGGAGCAAATCCCACAAGGGATCCAGGCATCACAATGCTCAATCCGGCATCCCTCGAAATGGTCCAGGGAAAAAGCAACACGGTCGCCCTGCACTGGCAGACAGGGGAATTCGCGGACAACGAAGGCCTTTTTTCTGCGACTCACGCCTTCGGGAATATGCTCCTGCAGGCGAACTACGGCTGGATCACCTACGGCGACATCGACGGCATGGATGAAAGCGGAAACGCGACCGGAGTGACACACAGCCCCAAAAGCCAGCTGGGTTCCATAACGCTCGCCTTCCCGCTCCCTCACTTCCGTTTCGGTACGACCGCGAAATTCGTCTCCGATTTTCTTTCCGGTAACGTCGGGGACCGCACGGCCATGGGCGTCGCCTTCGACTGGGGCATTCTGTGGCTTCCGGGCACGCCACGCTTCGGCGTAGGAATTTCCGCGCGCGACTTCGGCACGATGTTCCGCGATTACATCGCCGACGGAGACAACGAATGCGGCGACTATGCGATGGCGGAAACATTTGCGCTTTCCGCATTTTACAAACCGGGCGCACTTCCCCGGCTCGCCTTCACGGGCGAAACGACATTCCCGCGCTATTCCGAACCGGCGCTCCGGCTCGGCGGCGAATATGCGCTCGGGCGGAGCTTTTTCATCCGCGCCGGCTTCACGCGCACCTGGCTCGACATATCCCGCGATGCAAAGGAAATTTTCAATTCCAGTTCCCGGCCCGACGAATCGAACGAATCCCAGTTCCTGAGCGCGGGCCTCGGCTACGACAACTCGACGCTCGCCATCGATTACGCTTTCTCCTACCTCGCACAGGGGCTCGGCACGGAACACCGCATAGGGCTCCGCTTCTACTTCTGAGGCGGACATGCGCAGGCAGTTCGATATCATCGTCTACAACAGTGAAAAAGGAACGCCATCCGTGGAGGACCCCGCCCTCGGCTGGTTCTTCGTCCGGGACATTGCG
>JBAYFD010000256.1:0-2583 GCA_041667365.1 Fibrobacteraceae bacterium
GATGTCTTCGGACTTTATTTCCACACCCACGTTCACGAACTCCAGCTTGAAGGGAAGCCCGATGTCGCGGAAATATTCAGGATAATCCGGATAAGGCTGAAGCCGGGAGGGGTTCCAGGCGTCCCTGCCGTTATAGATGACGATCGCGACAACAGGTTCCTTGACGAGCCTGGGCCGCATGACTTCGAAATAGTAATGCTGAAGTTGGTCCAGCAGGTTCTAATCGACATACGACTTATGTTCCAAAACGACGCCGATAAGCAGGTTAGCCCTTTGCCTTGATTTTTTCAAGTTCACCTGGAACGCGAGATCCGCAGCACCAAGGAATTCGGCGAGTCCCTTGTTCCGTTTGGCGGCGACATTCAAAAGACTCGCCGTGCGTTCCGTGGAACGAAACACCGTCTTGAAAAAGGCATCGTAATGTTTCGTTCTATTTCGCATTGCTTCTCCTGATTGAAATAAAAAAAAGCCCGTCTGTCATTGATGTAACAAACGAGCTCTTGTGATCTATTCTACGCAAGGGAAGATACTCTCCCCGGTCAGGGAAAGGCAATAGTGCGATTCATCCCCAAACAGGCTTAAAGGCCATACCTCTTTTTAAGGAGCATCTTGACTTATAAATGTCTCAAGATTCTTTAAGCCTACTGCACACACACTATGAAATAAGGATGATCAATAGGGGAAATATTTTCAGCATAGACAGAAGCGATTTCAATTTACCGCGAATATATCATCATTTACGTAAGCAAAAACACGGATCACCTGAAATATGAAATTCTCTGGCAGGAGAGAATCCATCACCCGCCGGCGAGTTTTACGGTGTAGCCGCGCTTTTCGAGTTCGGCTTTGAGCACGGCGCGCTTGTCACCCTGGATTTCAATTTTCCAGTCCTTGACTGTTCCGCCCGTTCCGCATTTGCGTTTGAGTTCGCGGCCGAGTTCTTCAAGTTCCGCGGCGCCGAGAGGCACGCCGGAAACGGAGCTCACCATCTTGCCGCCGCCGAGCCTATTGAGGGAGATGCGCACGATGCCATCGCGCCTGGGGGCGGCCCGCTCGGGCTTGTCTTCTTTGATACGGCCCACGCCCGTGACGTAGACCAATGTGGAGCGATCGTCATTTTGCATAGAATAAAAACTAGCAATGCAGATACATTTTTTATCTTTATGCACGAATTTAAACCGAGGTTTATATGTCCGTGAATCCGAAAGACAAGAAAATGTGGGACGGCCGTTTCGAAAAGGGAATGGCGCAGAGCATGATCGACCTGAGCTTCAGCCTCGACTTTGATGCGGAGCTCATCGAGGAAGACATCCAAGGTTCCATCGCTCACGGCAAGGGCCTCGTGGAAGCCGGCGTGCTTTCCAAGGAAGACTACAAGAAAATCTGCGACGGTCTCCAGGGAATCCTTGCCGATTACCGCAAGGGCAAGGCGGCGATTCAGCAGCCCGGGCGACGGGAGCTCCGCCTCGACGATTACCTCGCAGGCAAAGCGCTGTGGAACCCGGGCGACGAAGACATTCACATGGCGGTGGAACGCGTGCTCACGGAACGCATCGGCGACCTCGGCAAAAAAATTCACACGGGCCGGAGCCGCAACGACCAGGTCTGCACAGATTTCAAACTTTATATGCGCCACCGCGCACAGGAAATTCTTGTGCTGCTCGTCGATCTGCAAAAAGCGGTCCTCAAATCCGCGAAGGATAACCAGGGGCAGGTCATGGCGGGGTACACGCACCTGCAGCAGGCGCAGCCCGTGCTTTTCAGCCATTATATGATGAGTTTCTTTTTCGCGGTTTCGCGCGACGTGAAACGCCTCCGGAACTTCCTTGATCTGCATTGCGAACTTCCACTCGGTAGCGGCGCGATCGCTGGTTCAGCCTTTCCGTACCACCGTCAGCTCGTCGCGGAGGAACTCGGGTTCAAGCGCCCGAGTCCGAACAGCATGGATGCGGTGAGCCACCGCGACATGGCGCTCGAATTTCTTTCCGACCTTGCGATCATCGCGAATACGCTCAGTCGCTATGCGGAAGACTTCGTCATCTGGAGCACGAGCGAATTCGGCTACCTGACGCTTTCCGATTCCTTCAGCAGCGGTTCATCGATGATGCCGCAAAAAAAGAATCCGGACAGCATGGAGCTCATCCGCGGGAAGGCCGGCCGCATGCTCGGAAATTTCTCCGCAATGTTCACGCTCGTGAAGGGCGCTCCACTGACCTACAGCCGCGATCTGCAGGAAGACAAGGAGCCGGTCTTCGACGCCGTGCGCACAAGCAAGGTGACGCTCCGCGTGATGAAGGAAGCGGTCGAGACCGCACGCTGGAATTTCGATAAGATGAAAGCACGGATGCTCCCCGCGCTCCTCGCGACGGACTTCGCGGACTTGCTCGTGGAACACGGGATTCCGTTCCGCGACGCGCACCGCATCGTCGGGAGCCTCGTGGGCGAAGCCGCGAAGCAGGGCAAGGAATTTACGCAGCTCACGGACGCCGAGTGGGAAGAAAAGGGCGTTCACGATGCGAAGCTCATTAAGTCGAAGCTCACGTTTGAATACTCGCTCGGCAAGCGCAACATCGAAGGCGGCAC
>JBAYFD010000257.1:0-2559 GCA_041667365.1 Fibrobacteraceae bacterium
AAGCAAAGCGCACAGCACGATCGGCATCCTGGATTCCTTATATCCGGAAATGAACTGGCCTTCCCAATATGAAGCGCTCCGCAGCCGGTACGACGACGACTCGCTCCTCATCGACGCCATCCGCAGAAACGGGAACACGATCGTCGCAGGAATGTTCAGCGGGCGCAACGCCTACCACCACGAATCGCAGTGGCGCCCCCTGAGCACGCCGAAATGGCGGGATTCCATCGGCACGCATTCCACATTCTCCCTCTCGCAGCTGTCCGGCAAAGGCAACATCACCGCATGGGAGCTTCTCGACAACATCTTCCCGGAACTTTCCCACGCGGGCGCGGAACTCGGCGCGGTGAACATCATCCCGGAAGAAGACGGAATCGTGCGCATGGTGCCGCTCATTCAGAGTTTTCCAAGCGCTTCGCTCTACCCGCAGAGCGAGGCACGGCTGTACGGCTCGGTTTCCCTCGCCGTGCTGATGCACATATTCCACCGGAATCCGGCGGACGTGGAAATAAAACTCGGGGAATACATCAACCTCGGAAAGCCCTTCGGGATATACAGGGATTCCTCCGGCATTCTCCGGACGACGTACCCTAACTTCAGCTATCCCATGATCCGGGCACTCCTCGCCTACAGTTCAGACGCGGCGGTCCGCGCGAAAGATAGCGTCTCAGGGAACTTCGCGGAAATCGCTCATCTGATCGTCGCGAAAAAAGATGAATCCGGCGCGCTCTCCGTGGAACTCCCGGACGGTTCTACGCTCACCGGGAAAATGCTCCGCGCCGCGAGGACGATCGACTTCAGCAATCCGCAGGTCAAAGCGCCGCTGAACATCGCCCGGGGAGACGCTCCCAGCACGATACTCCTCAAGGACACGGCCACCGGAGACGAAAGCGAACTGGACAGATACACCGCCGGCGTGCTCCGCTATTCCTCGGCGGACATCGATTCCCTGAAACCGGGCGAAAGCCGCCACCTTTCCTGCGAACTGGACGTCAACTACAGCACGCAGAAAAAAATGTGGAAGACAAATTACGGCATCCTCGCCAAAGACGTCATGGATGACATTGTCCGCACGGACGTGAAAAAGATTGAAGCACTCCCCGTCGGCGGAGAAATCCGCTTCGGGCACGAGCGCCGTATTCCCATCGATACGACAGGAGCCTTCCGCCTGCGGTACAAGGGCCGCTTCAATGTAGCTCCAGGCCTGCGGAGTTTCCAGCACATTTCGTATTATGATGTCACCAGGAACCGGCTGGATCCGGGACTATATCAAGGCAAAATTTTTATTCTCGGGTCAACGGCACCGGCGCTCTTCGACTTCTATTCCGCACCCCACGAGGAGCACTTTCCTGCCGTTCTCATTTATGCGACAACGCTTCAGAACGTGCTGGATGAAAACTATCTGCGTATTCCGAAGGAAAGCACGCAGCTCTATATCATCATCATTTTAGCCATTCTAAGTTTCATCATGGGTTTCTACTGTCCGCAGAAATTTTCTCCATTCATTCAGATTTTCCTGATCGCAGGATATCTTCTCCTCGGTCTATACTTTTTCACGCAGAACATCTACCTCGGCATCGCGCGACCGATACTCGTGATGTTCCTCATCTACGTGGCGTCCCTCATCGTCCGCGTTTACTTCGAGTCTTCCGAACGGCGCTTCCTGAACCAGGCGTTCCGTCAATACATCTCGCCGGAGCTCATCGATGAAATGGTCAACCAGGAAATCATGCCTGTCCTCGGCGGTACGGAATCCGAGATCACCGCGTACTTCACGGACATCGCGCACTTCTCCACCTTCTCCGAGCGCATCGGAGATCCAACCAAACTCGTCGAACTCCTGAACGAATATCTCTCCGCAATGACGGACATCCTGCTCAGGCACCGGGGAACGCTCGACAAATACGAAGGAGACGCGATAATCGCTTTCTTCGGCGCGCCCATGCAGCTCAAGAACCACCGCCAGAACGCCTGCGAAACCGCGCTCGACATGCAGCAGGCGCTCGTGAAGCTCCGAAAAAAATGGGCGGGCGAAAAGAACAAATGGCCACGGGAAATATTCAATATGCACATGCGCATCGGCATCAACACGGGCAAGATCGTCACCGGGAACATGGGCTCCTCGACACGCAAGAACTACACGATGATGGGAGACTCCGTGAACCTGGCCTCGAGGCTGGAGAGCATATCCAAGATGTACGGAACGGAGAGTCTCGTGAGCGAAGAAACTGTCCAAGGACTTGAAAAAGATTCCATCCTCTACCGTTCCATAGACTTCATCCGCGTCGTAGGCAAGAGCGAAGCTGTACAGACTTACGAACTGATGTGCAAGGCGAGCGACCCGGACTGCGAAAAGATGCGCGCATTCATCCACCTGTGGGAAGAAGGACGCCGCCTATACCTCGCAATGGAATGGGACGCCGCGGAAGAAATTTTCAAAAAGACGAAGGAACTCGAGCCGCACGACCCGAGCCGCGATCCGGATCACCCGATCACGCCTTCCGCCATATTCATCGCGCGCTGCGAAGCCTATATAAAAGAGCCGCCGAAGGTTTCCCC